>CAYTDR010000113.1:0-12930 GCA_964436185.1 uncultured Candidatus Obscuribacterales bacterium
GGGTCGTATGGGCGCTATCCAAACAACTGGCAGAGTCTGGAGTGGACGTGCACGTCGTCACTGCCGATCATCCCGGCACGAAAGAGCATGAGCTCGACGGGTTGGTGAAGGTTCATCGAGTAAAAACCCAGAGCGACACCACGCCGGATTTTCACACCTGGGTAGCCCGCCTGAACATCGGCATGTTGCAATACGCCATCAAGCTCCACATGGAGGAGCCGTTTGATATTGTGCATGCGCATGACTGGATGGTCACTGACGCGGCCTGGGTCCTTAAGAGCGGATTCGGCATTCCGATTATTTCCACCATACACGCTACCGAGCAAGGTCGCATGGGCGGAATTCATACCGACCTGCAGCGCTACGTCAATCAAATGGAATGGCGGCTCACCTACGAATCCTGGAAAGTTATTGTCAACAGCTATCACATGATCGGTGAGTTGAGAGGACAATTTCAGACGCCTGAAGACAAGATCGTCGTTATCCCGAATGGAACCGATCCGTCGCATTTTGATTTCGAGATGGACGTCAAGTCGCTGAGAAGTACATTCGCCACGGAGCATCAGCGCATCGTGCTATATGTCGGACGATTGGTGAACGAGAAAGGGGTGCAGGTGCTTCTCGGGGCCGCTCCGTTAGTGTTGCAGCATTATCCAGGGACACAGTTCTTGATTGTTGGTACTGGTTATTTCATGGATGAACTGAAGCAGACTGCTTCCAGATTGCATGTCGATCACAATGTTCGATTTACTGGCTATGTGTCGGAGGAAGATCTTCTCCGGCTCTATAAGATTGCCGATGTTGTCGCCATCCCCAGTTTGTACGAACCGTTTGGAATCGTGGCGCTTGAAGGTATGGCGGCGAATGTGCCTGTAGTTGTTTCCGATGTCGGCGGATTGAGAGATTTCGTCGAACACATGGTAAACGGCGTCACGACTTATGCCGGCAACTCGCAGAGTCTCGCCTGGGGAATTCTGGAAGTGCTTCGCAACCCCGAGTTAGCGCAGCGGCTGAGGGAGACTGCTTTCGACAGAGTGCAGAATATCTACAACTGGAAGGCAATCGCCAAGCAGACGTACGATGTTTATAACGATGTTGTCGAGTTAGCCGCCGGCAAAGACCGTAAGAAAGAAGACGCACTATCGCGTTGATGCTGTGTAGAGACACTGCCTGAGAAGTTCGAAGGCAGTATGGTGTTTGAGAATCTTACACCTGGAAGAAGACGAGGAATGGAGGAGAAAGGATGAAAGCAGTGATTATGGCAGGGGGCTCGGGCACACGTCTGAGACCACTAACATGTAACCTTCCTAAGCCCATGGTGCCTGTAGCCAACAAGCCGATGGCTCTGCATGTGGTCAATCTCTTGAAAAAGCACGGCATCAAGGACATCATCTTCACTTTGCATTATCTTCCTGAGGCGATCAAGGATTATTTTGGAGATGGCTCCGAATTCGGTGTCAACATCGAGTACTCGACTGAAGAGGGAAAACCGCTAGGTACGGCTGGTTGCGTAAAAGCGATTCAGGACAAGCTCGATGAAACCTTCCTTGTAATCTCCGGTGACACACTCACTGATATGAACCTCACCGAGGCAATTCAGTTTCACCGCGAGAAGAAATCCAAAGCTACGCTGGTCCTCAAGAGAGTGCCTGATCCGTTTGAGTACGGGGTTGTTATCACGGACAAAGAGGGCCGTATTCAGCGGTTCCTCGAGAAGCCCGGTGCTTCCGAGATCTTTTCTGATACAGCCAATACCGGCACGTACATTCTCGAGCCGGAAGTGATGAATTACGTAGTCATGGGGGCTGAGCAAGACTTCTCCAACGATCTCTATCCGCTTCTTCTTCTTCGCAACGAGCCGATGTATGGATTCGTCAGTCATAGCTACTGGTGCGATATCGGCAGTTTAAAAATGTACAGGCAAGCGCATTACGACTTGCTCAACGGTGACGTGGACATCGATCTCGAGTTGCCGACGAAAGAAAACAAAATTTTGCTCGGTCCAGGCACTCAGATCCATCCGCGCGCAATTATAGAAGGACCCGTGTTGCTCGGCGCCAACTGTCGAATCGGCAGCGACACCGAGATCGGACCTTATACGGTTCTTGGTGATAACGTTGTGGTGCAGGAGCAGGTTACTCTCAAGCAACCTGTCGTCTGGTCTAACGTCTTTATCGGCTCCGGTGCCGCGTTGAGAGCATGTGTAGTTTGCAATAATGGAACTATCCATGACGGCGCAGAAATTCTCGAAGGCGGCATCATAGGCGAACATACTTCTGTAGGACAGGAGGCGACTGTCTCTCCTGATGTCCGCATTTGGCCGGAGAAGGTGATTGAATCAGGCTCTCGGGTTCTCACTTCGCTGGTCTGGGGAACGCGAGCTCCTCGCAGCCTCTTTGGTGCCCACGGCGTGCGTGGTCTAGCCAACGTCGAGATCACTCCGGAGTTCGCTGTCAACCTGGCCGCCGCCTTTGGTGCCACGGTGAAAAGTGGACCGGTGCTCGTCAGTCGAGATTATTGGCCTGTTAGCCAGATGATCACAAGAGCAGTGATTTCCGGACTGGTTTCAGTCGGAATCGAAGTGCAAAACCTGGAAGCCACTCCACTGCCCATCGCGCGCTACTATGTCAAGACACAACGAAGCGCGGGCTTGATTCACGTACGTGTCTCACAGCGTGAGCCCGATCGGATCACCATTGAATTCTTCGATGATCGCGGCATCTCCATCAACAAAAAAGTGGAGAGGAAGATCGAAAACACTTTCTTCAAGGAAGACTTCCCTCGCGCCAAGCCATCTGATGTTGGCCACATCACATATCCCAGTCGGGTGAAGTCATATTACAGGGAAGCCTACCTCGAATGCATCAAAGGACAGGTATTTGAAGAAGACACAGTTCCTTTCTGCGTCTACCCTGGCTCCAACTTCACTCGTGTAACCCGCTCAGGTGAGATAGCAACGAGAGCACCTAAGGTGGTGATTGACTATGCCATGGCGGAGACAGATGTAATTCTGCCTGATCTGCTTGGCGAGCTAGGCATCGAGACCGTGGTTCTCAACTCGTCTATCCGAGCCAATCCGCCCAGGCAAGAAGAAAGAATGGCCATGCGCAAGCAGTTGGCTGATGTTGTAAAGGCTCTGGGAGCTGATCTCGGTGTGCAGATTGGACGCAACGGCGAACAAATGACGCTGGTCGACGACACGGGACAGATTATCCGCGGCGAATTGCTACTCGCTCTGGTAGCCGAGATCATTCTCAGGGACAAGCCAAACCGGTCCATCGTCGTTCCTGTCAGTGCCAGTTCTGTTATCGAACGCATTGCCAAGAAACATCATTGTACGGTTGTTCGCTCCAAGTCTTCCGAGACGGAGATCGGCACGACAACGGCGAAAACGAGCGACGTTGCGCTGGGCGGTAGCAGCTCCGGCTGCTTCATCTTCCCTGAGTTTCAAAATGGCTATGATGCTCTCTTCGCTGCCGGACAGGTTCTCGAGCACCTCACCTATCAAGGCAGAACTGTCTCTCAGGCCGTTCAAGCACTACCACCGCTCTTCTATCAAGTAGACACTGTGCATTGTCCCTGGGAGAGGAAAGGTCAGGTCATGCGTCTCTTAGTCGAGAAGCATCAAGACAAGAGCGTAGAGCTCCTGGACGGTGTAAAGATCCAGACACGGGAAGACCATTGGATACTTGTGTTGCCTGATGCTGTAGAGCCGCTCGTCCATGTCTATGCAGACGGAAGCGATTTGAAGAAAACATCAGCCGATTTGAGTGAGTTCACTGAGCTTGTCCGTTATCTTCAGAAGGCTTAGTTTTTGTTTGACTTTGACTCATGCAATACGCGCCGTCTTTATAAGTCGCGCGAACCCAAATTCGCGTTCCTGCGGGCGTCCACTTGCCATTTTTCCCGTAACTAATTAAAGTGTAAGAACTGAGGTGGGAGTCGCTTGATTTCTGCCGTTAGTTGGCACTTTCAGTCTTATTTTCTAAAATGGGTCAGGTGCTACGTCACAGGGTTCTCGATCTTGATTGGAAGAATTGAGGTCAGGGAATAATTTTCTAGATTACAGGCGGAGGTTCGCCATAAAATGCGACCTGATGACCCTTCGCGCAAGAAGGATGACCGAAAATTTCTTGACAGGTTGGCTCAACAAAAAGGAGCCGCCGGACATGCAGATCCTGGAATTCGCGGGAAGCAGCAGCAAGGCTCGCCGCAAATTGACGATTGGCCGACGGGCCAGGATCAGATTCTCAACAGGCATGAGAAGAAGGCAGATGCTTCTGACGATTGGATGAGTCAGCTAAAGGCTAATTCGGTCGATTTCCTGGAGGAACAAGACGGACAACGCATGAATGCGTTTTATGAAGAGTCCGTTTACAAGACCGGGATCGCAGTTCTTGTTGATAAGATGTTTGGTCTTCTTCAGCGCTACAGTTTTGAATTCAACCAGATTGCTGGCGGTACCGACCTCATGGTTTCGGGCACCATTGCCGGTGATGTCACGGAAGTGACCCGATTCAATCGGGCACGAGAAGCTGAATCTACCACCACATATTTCCGCTGTCGATTTGCCACTCGACACTGTGCTCTGACAATCAGGGGACATCAGGATTTGGTGGAGTGTTTCTTACTTCCCGTAAATCAGCTCATGGCGCTTAGCCAGATGGAAAAAGAGTACAGACCTATTTGCGTCATTCAAGTGAAGATCTCTGAAAATGGCATGATGTGGCGAGTTAAGGACTCTGAGCCGCCGATTGACACACTCGATCAGCTGTCAATGTGGCTATTCCAGAAGCTTATCGAGGAAACAAAAGTACACGTAGACAAGAAAAAGTCTGGAAAGGGGTAACAGCTGCAAATCTTTTTGTATCAGCTAGTTCAATATCTCGTCTTGTTGTCGTTTTACTCTGGTTAAATTCCCAGGTCAGTGGTAATTAGAAAATAGATACTGCAGTAAAAGTGGACGCTCAGCGTCAAACGACAAACGCAAAAGGAGTTTTTGGGGACGATGGCAATTAACCCCGAGATGTTGAAGGACTTGCTTCTCGAATTTGATGAGAAGCAGGCTGTCACACGCGAGGAGATCAATCTGATCGAGCTGCAGATCACAGAGCTGGAAGAGCGGATCAAAGACTCAGTCAAGAAACTGGAAGAAGTTGCCAGAGACAAAGATAAGGTAAATCTGATGAAGTCCCGCTATATAGGCGGAGACTGGCTGCATTCATTTGAAGGCGCGAATGGGGAAACAAGTGCACCAGAACCATCGAGGGCTGAAGCGAGACAGGCAGCCAGAGCCGAATCCAAGCAACCAATAACAGCACCGCCTATAATCTCAGAGCCTCGAGCACATCAGCAAGCCCAGTCGCAAGCCCAAGCTCAGTCACAAGCACAGCAACAACAACCGCAGCCGCAGCCGCAGTCTCAACAACAGCCTCAGCAACAACAGCCTCCGCAACCACAGCCTCAGCAACAACAATCACAGCCTTTGCCACAGTTCTCAATGCTGGCTGCTCCAGCCCCGACGATGGACTATGTGAGTGATCTGGATGAATACGTCGACGAGTTGCAGGCCATGCCCACAACAGCCGAGCAAAGTGCCGATCCTGGCGCGATTCCTCCGATGCGAATCACTGCGGCAGAATTGGTCAATCCAGTCAGGCAGACGAAAGAGACAGACACACAGGAGCTAACAGCCCTCCCCGAAGAGGAAATTATTCAAGCTGCACAACAACAGGAAGAAGAACCGTTGTTCCCCTTCAGCCAACAACAATCGGCAGCCGAAGCTGCTAATAGTTCTGTTGGGGATTGGGGCGGGGCTCCGAGCATGAGCTGGGACACTGTTGGAAGCACAAGTTTTCCCGAAGAGAGAGCAGAAGTGCCTCCGCCCCCTCAATTTTCCGCGCCACCCGGACAGGAGTCGTATCAGCTTACTCCTGACGGACAGAATCCTTTCCTCGGCAATGCTCTGAGTCAACTTGCACAGGGTATTCCTGCGCAGCAACAGGATCAATCGGCTCAACCGGGTTCGCTCAGTCAGCTCGGACAGAGCATAGCCCCTCCGCCTCAGGCGTCCATGCCGACAATGGCAGATCTTGCTCCGCCCATGATGCAAGCGACTGACTACCCTCCCCCGAGCGGAGCGGTTCCGCCACCGCAATTCTCAGCACCGAGTATCGCGCCGCCTATTGCCGATCAGCAGCACCAGGAATTTGATATTCACGATGCTCTCAAATCTAATGATGATACCGAAACTGATGAGAGTGACGTCAAGAACAAGAAAATCAATGATGCTCTCAGAGGGCTTTTCAGCTAGCTCTGAGTGTCGTTTTGATTGAAGACCGGCTGCCCGAGCAGATTGGCATTGCGACGGTTAACTTCCATAAGAAGCCAGTCATAATCAATAAACTGAGAACTCGACTTTGATACCATAATAATCGCTGAAGTGCGCACGCTGTTTTGCAGAGCGCATTCATGGAGCCCGATGAAGAGGTCGTGAGGCGATGAAACAGATTGCCAGTATGATGGCAGGAGTTGTAGTAGAACTACTGGTCAAGCCTGGTGATGGAGTCACGGACGGTATGGACGTGGCGATCCTGGAATCAATGAAAATGCAGCTGCCTGTTCAATCAGATCAAGCCGGCGTTGTGAAAGAGGTCAAGGTAGCGAGCGGAGACTTTGTCAACGAAGGCGATGTTCTCATGGTGCTCGAGTAGAGTTATCCTGGCTATCTCTCGGCTTCGTTGACGCTGACGTTTGACTATTGGTCATGCTTTTTGCTTATTGTGTTTTTGCGCTCGCCAGGCAGTGTTGCTGTTGACGAGTTCTACTACGGTACCTGTTCGAAGCACAGTAACTCCAGTTCAGGTGGTGGAACATGTTTGAGAACCTTCCGAAGAAAGTACGTGTTGTAGAGGTTGGGCCGCGCGACGGACTCCAGAACGAGCCGGCGAATGTGCCCACTGATCAGAAAGTAGAGTTGATCTCTTCGCTTGCAGCGGCTGGATTGACTCACATAGAAGTCAGCTCTTTTGTCAGTCCCAAGTGGATCCCTCAATTGGCGGATGCCCTGGAAGTGGCTCAGGGTCTCAAACTCGCTAAATTCGATCGACCGGTGAAGAAATCGGCTCTTGTTCCTAATTTGAAGGGATACGAAAGATTCTGTCAGGCTGATTTGGATCAAGTGGCACTGTTCATGTCAGCCACCGAGAGCCACAGCAAAAAGAACATCAATAAGTCCATTGCAGAAGCTCTGGCAGCTGTCGGCGAAGTTGCCGCCGTCGCCCGGAAAGACGGCTACTCAATTCGCTGCTATCTGTCAGTCGTTTTCGAGTGCCCCTATGAAGGGTCCGTCAGTCCGGACCAGGTGACCAATATCACGGACGAGCTGGTGAAAATGGGCATCGACGAAATCTCTCTAGGTGATACCATCGGTGCTGCCACGCCAAACCAGGTCATAAACCTGGTCGAACGTGTTGCAGCCAAAGTCGACAAAGATCGCCTGGCACTTCATTTTCATGATACGCGCGGAACTGCGCTGGCGAATGTGGTTGCCGGACTGGAAAGCGGTGTCACCGTATTTGATGCCAGCATCGGTGGCATGGGCGGTTGTCCATATGCACCAGGCGCGGCCGGCAATCTGGCTACTGAGGATCTCGTTTACCTCCTGCACGGTTTGGGAATCGACACCGGTATTGATCTTGACCGGCTCGTGGACGCTGGTGCCTGTGCTCAGAGAATCGTAGGCAAAGAGCTCCCGGGAAGATATTTGCGTGCCGCCCTTGCCGGCCGAGCGAAGGCGTGTGTGTGAACCATATCTAAAGGGGCGACACGCCAAAACTGGTCTCCAGGCTTGTCTGTAACCTGGATTGTATAAGAACGCGGTCATAATCATTAAACTCAGAACTGGATTTTGATACCATATTGCCTTGGCGTGCCCGTTTCCGAGTGAATCGGGTACTCATCGATATAGCCTCGACATCGCCAGCAAGGCAGAAGATCGAGAGCCGCAGCGATGAATTGTCCTTAACTAGGCTAATCTGAGCTTCAGTACGGACAGGCGAATGCAACTCGTTTTGCCGTCGAGCGATATGTTCGATCACATTTGTCAAACAGGAGAAGGAGCATGAGTGAAGCCGTGGCAACGAAGGAAGCTGTTTTATTGGTAGAGAAGCAGGGTCCTCTGGTGTGGTTGAAGCTCAATCGACCAGACGTGCATAACTGTTTGAATCGCGCTCTTCTTCGAGAGTTGATTGAGCACTGCGACAAACTCTCACGAGACAAAGAAGTACGCGTGGTTGCCATAATCGGCTCCGGCGCGCGAGTCTTCTGTGCTGGTGCCGATCTGGCTGAGAGAAAAGGTATGTCGGAAGGTGACACCATCGATTACATCGGCCTCATCAATCAGGCGATGCGTTCGATCGAGTTAATGCCACAACCGGTTATCGCCGCCATTAATGGTTCTGCGTTTGGCGGTGGCACCGAACTGGCCTTGTCCTGCGACTTGCGTGTGATGATGCATGACGCGCAACTACGGCTTACAGAAGTTAAGCTTGGTATCATACCTGGTGCCGGTGGCACACAGCGTCTGCCGCGTTTAATTGGAAAGAGCAAAGCGAAAGAGATGATTTTGACTGCTTCTCCTTTGGGCGCAGAAGAAGGTAAAACCATCGGACTAATCCATAAAGTAGTTGATCGACCCGGCGACGAAGAGGTTGGCAATCACTTCAGTCCCTCTCTGATGACGGCGGTTTCGCACTGGGCCGCAGAGATTGCAGAGAATGCCCCGCTGTCCCTCAAGCAGGCGAAGTTCGCCATTGACCAGGGGTTCGATCGTGATCTGGAATCCGGATTAGCGATTGAGACGAAGGCGTATATTCAGCTTCTCAATACAAAAGATCGATTGGAAGGTCTCAAGGCTTTTGCAGAAAAGAGGAAGCCGCAGTACAAGGGTGAGTAAGTTGTCGGTGCGGGCCGCGGTCTGCAGAGCCAAGGAGACATGGGGAAATTGATGATAGTCGAAACTGCACGGAGCCGGATCGTGGATTTTGAACAAGACAAGAAAGATGACAGCATGCATCTTCCCCTCACCGGAATCATTCTTTGTGGCGGACGCTCGAGACGTATGGGCCGCGCCAAAGCTTTTCTGCCGTATGAAGGCACCACCATGCTCGCTCACATAGTGAAAGTGCTCGGAACCATTTTCTCTAAAGTGATGCTGGTCAGCAACGAGCCTTCGGATTATGAAGACTTCGGGCTTGATGTCGTGAAGGATATTCTGCCTCACCGCGGACCATTAGGTGGAATACTTTCAGGGCTTCTAGTCGCCGAGACTGACCACTCTTTTGTCGTTGCCTGTGACATGCCGCTTGTCGACGAGCGATTGATCAGGGAAATGGCTGCCGCCAGATTTGACCGCGATGTAGTCATCCTTTCACATCCACAGGGTCTGGAACCACTGTTGGGCGTTTACTCCAAGACCTGCATCAAACCGCTTGAAGAATCGCTTTTCTCCGGGCAGCTCAGCGTGCATGATTTGCTTGGTAGCCTCAACGCCAGTCTGTTCGACTACTCGAGAAGAACCGGAGACGGCACAATACTTCCGCCATATTTCAACATCAATACTCCGGAAGACTACTCGCGATTGATCACTAACCGTGGTGCCTCCGTCCGCACGCTTCCTGACAGAAATAAGCACTAAGACCGCTTCCATCACCGCTGGTTCTGAGTAAGCACCGAACCTTATTTGTAAATTTGGGTCCGGAGGACTTCGCTCCGGTTTGTTCGGACGGCGTTGAAAGCTGTCGTAGCCGATGCCCTGAGTCTCAATGCGGCCCTTGAATCAGGGCAGACCAGGGTTGGGCATGGCACCAGTAGCGAAGAAGGGCGCTAAGCACCATATGTAGACTCTTTTATCGGTCGCAAAAAGCAATTTCCTCCTAAATTCGATTCGACTCCGATAAATGATTCAGGTAACTGAAACTTACTTACAAACAAACTAACTAGAAACGGACAATGAACAATGGCAGCTCTTGCTAACTCCCTCGAACAAATGGCTCAGGACAATTTTGAGATTGATGCGAAAACGAGCATTTCAGTGGACGACTATCAATATCTTCTCGAGCTAACTAACGATCTCTACATAGCGGCCCTGGAAACACACCTTGCTGCTTTTGATAGCAATTTCCATTCATAAACGTAGAGCCAAGGTTTCTAAATTCAATTGAGCACTAAGACAGCTCGCAGCCCTGGCGCTAGTTCGATTGCTGTTATCGCCAAAATAGCAGGCCGCAGAAAAATTTCTGCAACTCGGTTGAGAAATGCAGTTAACATCGCGGCTCTGAAAACGCATTTCGCAAGTCACCTTGTTGTCGCTATTTAACAGAGGGTACAGAGAATTCTCAATTCAATTGTGCACTACCGATAGGGTCGCGAACTGAAACAGCAAACTGCACAAAATATCCAAACGCCTTAATTGGTTCGCGCCTGCTTTTTGGCATTGGTCCTCGCTTTATAGGAAAATCGTGGTCTCAGCGAGAGCAGCAAATATGTTTTTTTGAGAGTGATATTCATTTTCCCGAAAAAATCTTTCTGGATTGTGATCGCAGGAATCCGTGATGTACAGGGCGTCTTCGAAAAATAATTTTTGCACCAGGCGTGGAGACACAGAGTTGATTGTGGAAATCACGTATGGTGCACAACGAATTTAGCCGTAGACTCTATTGTGTATCGGTATCCCTGTCCGATCGCTTCCCTAACCAACCTAACCCCATGATGTATGCTGACAGTGCTATTCACCGATAGCGATCAGACGATGCAGCCATTGGTAAGTCAATAGAAGAATAACAACTGAGCGACTCTGAATGTTTGATTCAGTCGTTTTGGTTCGAGTATCCCTGAGCTCCTGCACACATGCAGTGGCTGTTTTGTCTCACAATTGAGGTGTTTCTATGTCAGATGGAAGAACAAATAACTTGGAGCAAGTAACACAACTCGCAGAAGGAGGGGATGGCGGCGAGGTGGCCAAATACCTCAACGGCATGAGCCTGGAACAGCGACTCAATACGCTCTCCGATATGGACATAGTGAACGCCCAGCGGCGGGAAAGCTTACGAGGAAGAGGAGTTCTGCCCGATCTGAATGTTGTCGTATCCTTCACTGGCCAAGAAACTGCTACGATTGCTCTTCAGAATATAAGACCTGATTCCAGAGTCGGTCAGGGTGAAACTATTTATAGTGAGCGAGTCAACTTCAAAACCGGTGAGGCCGAGAGCAACTATACAGTCGTGTTTCGCAATCGGTTCAATTTGCAGAATGGAGATACAGTCGAAGGCGTGAACAAGTGGTATCAACGTCATAGAACAATGCAATCTGACCTGAGACGGAGTGTTCTACAAGATAGGACGATTCCTCGCTACCCACCCACAACCACGACACCGCCGGCGTACGACCCGAGAACTGCTCCAACAACACGGACGCCAGACTCAGTTCAACCCACACCCAGGCAGTACTTCCCTCGCAGCCAGGACACACTTCCTCCAGGAACTCAACAACGCGATCCGCGAGGATTTCCACTGGCTCCGCAGACAAATACACAGCCGCGGCCGACGGACGCACCAGCGGTTCAGCCACCTAGAGCTGCGGTTCCCGGAGTCCGACCGCTTCCAGCGGACTTGTTTCCGGCGGTTCCGGGGCAGCGTCTGCCGGAGTATCCCGTGAGTCCGCCGGCAGGACAACCACGCCCGGGCGAATATCCGGCGACTCAACCCGGTGCAGTGCCTCGACCTTATTCAGCAATTCCTTCTGGTCTCCAACCGCGACCGACGGATGTTCGTCCCAATCCAACCGGTACAACCACCGGGACGGGTACAAGGTTGTCCAACATAATCGACAATCTCAGCAAGATGCCATAGCGAGCAGGAAATCTTCTTCAGCGCTAATCATGGAAACAGCGTCGGCGGATCGTCGGCGCTGTTTCACTGATACTTGTGTCTCATATGCCTCATCTTTTGCGGTCCACTATGGTATCAAAGGCGGTGCGATGTTATATCTAAATGCGAGTCTTGCTTTGCGTCAGGGCTTGCTGAGCTTGAATCCGAACGGGTAAGGACCCCAGTCTGAGCTGGTGACGTCGTTGCGATAACTTCCCACTGTAACCATTCCGGTCATGTCTACGATCTCGGCCTTAACTATTCCGCGCTCGCCATCGCGAAGCAATCCGGCATGAACAACTGCAGTAGCAAGCAATGAGTCAGCTGTATAAATTTCGGTGCCCCAGACAATACCGTGCATGTCTCCCATTACGTCGAAATAGAAGGTCCTATTTATCTCGTCCTCATAATCCGCCAGAGTGCCAGGATCGGGGCGCACCGCTGTGGACAGTTGCTTGCATTGTTTAAGCTTTGCTCTGATTGCCAGAGCTTCGTTCAACTTACCGTCCTTGGCGTAGGATTCCATAATGGGTTTCAATTTGTCTGCCAAATGTTGACTCTCCAGACGAATTCTTTGTTCTGCGTGCTCTCGAACGTCTTTAATCTCGAGAGCCTTTTGTTCTTTAATCTCGGCAATTTTCGAATTCGCTTCGTCGTTTATGGTCTTGATTGCGTTGTCTGTGTTTTGAATGATTTCGGATGCTTCCTTGGGAAGGTCTTCTGGGAAATATTGGTCGTTCATTAAATCGAAATCCAAGCAGGTCTACAATTTGTTCTTACCCGCTGGTGATTGAATATGTCAGGCCTATGAACTTAGCTCGATACAACTATGTCTTCGGAGAATTCATGCGACCTTGCGGATCTAAGAACAGAGTCCAATAGGTTTGATTAAATTCCAAAGAGCCGGGCAGAGTGGCTGAAGAGTCAACAATCTGTCTATTATTGCGTGCCAGACTTTTGCTGTGAGACAGGCCAGGATTCCGGCGGCAGTGTTCTTCAATAG
>CAYTDR010000114.1:0-4444 GCA_964436185.1 uncultured Candidatus Obscuribacterales bacterium
TGGTAGCCGAAATTGATGAAGAAGGCGATGAACACGCTAATCATCACAACCACGAGAAGGGCAAGGTTACGAACATCACCGTCGAGGCCTGCTTGATCGAGGAGAATGGCGATTATACACCCGACGATTGCGATGCAGCCTATTACGACTCCAATAATGGTCGTATCGATGAGAACGGCAAGTACCCTGTTGCCTATACCTGCCAATTCCAGGTGTAGGTCCACATTTTCCGGGGTAGAGATGGAATAGTCAGGTGTAGTCATTTGTTGAATTAGCGAACCGATGAACGTCGAGCGATGGTTAAAGACCAGAAAAAACGCATGGGAGGAGCTTGAGAAGCTCCTGGACCAGACTGACAAGCTGGGCGTGGCTGGGCTAGATCGTCAGCAGCTTCAGGAACTTGGCAGATTGTACCGCAGTACGTCGGCTGACCTGTCTCGGGCGCGGGCTCTGAAGGTAGGGCAAGACACGCAGACCTACCTTAACAACCTGGTTGTGAGAGCCCACAACCAAGTCTACCAAACCTCTCGAAACCGGTGGAAGGACCTTTTCAGCTTCCTGTGGTCTGGGTTCCCAAAACTTCTGAGAGACAACATTCTCTACGTGACACTGTCTACTTCACTCTTTCTGATTCCGGCGGTGGCCAGTTTCCTGGCGGTTCAGCAGGATATTCAGTTCGCTCAACTAGAGATTATGCCTGGACATCCTCTCGTTTCAGAAGACTTGTGGGACATGATCCAGCACAAGAGGATGTGGACTGATTATGCGCAGCATCAAAGTCCGGCGGCGTTCAGCCTGATTGCCACCAACAACATTCGGGTTTCAGTCATGGCCTTTGTAGGCGGGATCACGTTCGGCTTAGGCACTGTATATGTGCTTTTGGTCAATGGTCTGATGCTCGGAACCGTATTTGGTGTATGCGATGCACACGGAATGGCACAAAGGCTGGCGCTATTTGTAGCACCACATGGGGTGCTCGAGTTGACTGCCATATTTATCAGCGGCGCAGCCGGCTTGATCATGGGAAAGGCAATGCTATTCCCGGGGAAATACAAACGCGGCGACATGTTCAGGCTGGCGGCAAAACGTTCTGCCGGGCTCTTTGCCGGCACCATTCCGATTCTGCTTATCGCTGGCTGTATAGAAGGATTCATTTCGCCCCGCACCGACATCGATATCGAATACAAACTGGCTGTAAGCATCGCAACGCTCGTCCTCCTGGTCCTCTACTTCTTCATCCCGAGAGGGCCTGAGTCGATAGAAGTGCAGCCTGGTGCGGCAAAAGACGAGTGACCGAATCCGGACCGAAAAATTATGAGTCATGGACTGATAAAGATTGATTTTTTTACACAGTTCTTTTTCAGGTAGATCAAGGATGGCCTGAACGCATAACCCTGACACCACTCTCGCATACGCGACTGCATATGCGGTATCACGCTAAAAGACACAACCGCGATTCGTTTAGATGGTTGTTCAAATTGCGGTTGGTCATGGTTACAATAGAGTAAAAATATAGAGAATCAGAAGCTGATGTATTTGGTGGCACATGCCAGGCAAAACCGCCGCGCTTAGTACGTCCCCTATCAAGAAGAGCTCCGTCGATCTGCCCAACATGGTTAAGGGCAAACGACCTGGCCCTGCAAATTTGGATCCGCGCCAGAAGAGATCCAAGAGAGCTGCTCGCCCATCTGCGACGAAGCAGTCATCACAGAAGCACCGCGCCAACTTCTCGATCACTCAGACCTTAAGCTCATTCAAACCGAACTTCCGGCTGCCTGAATTCAAGCAGCCGTTCCAGGCAATTGATTTCAAACAGACTCTTGAGTTCCTGCGTATACGAGGTGCATCCCTGGCGTCTCGTTTCAAGAGTTCTATTGAATTTTTCCGCCTTACTAAGCCTCTTAGGGAAATCGCATTCAAGCAATCCTTCGGGTCCGTTAACTGCCTGAAGTATCCGTTTCGAACCTTTCAGTTTGCGCGACCGTTCGGTTCTATCCAGCTAACTAAAACGGATAAGGTATTCTTCGCGGTTCTATCGGCGGTGCTCCTAATACTCCTGCCTTCGTTGTTCAACTCGACAGGTGAGTTCGCCGATCTGTCCATAGGCTCACTGCAGATGGTGACGATACAGCAACCGTTTAAGCTGACGAAGTCCCTGACAGAGCTGCATACCGCTTTGACGAATCTATCGAAACCGGACGGCTCGCGCTCCGGTCTCTTTTTTGTGAACCTCGACAATGGTGCCTATGTCGATTACGATGGACATGAGGTTTTCAGCGCCGCCAGCACCATTAAGATACCGATTATGGTGAGTTTCCTCGCTGCTGTAGATCGTGGAGCATGCTCACTCGATGAGTTGCTCGAAATTCGCGAGGATTTAAAAACAAGCGGGTCCGGTTTCCTCCAGTGGCGTACAACCGGCTCGAAGATCAAAGCAGGCGATGCAGCCAACCTGATGATGGTGGTGTCCGATAACACCGCCACTAACATGCTCATTGACAGGCTCGGTGGCAAAGACCGAATCAACAGCCAAATGAGACGCTGGGGTTTGGAGAGCACGAAGATAAACAATTGGCTCGTAGATGTAGAAGGACTCAACGTGACCAGTCCATATGATCTCGCCTATCTTTTGGGTCAGATCGAGAAAGGCTTTATTCTGAGCAAAGAGAGTCGTACCATCATGTATGATGCCATGCGCCGATGCAAGAACAGATCGCTCCTTCCAGTCGGTCTCGGTCCTGGAGCAGACATCGCTCACAAGACAGGAACTCTGGGCGTACTCATAGGCGACGCCGGAATTGTGAGCACCCCCGATGGTGGCAAGTATATTGTCGTCGCTCATGTTGCTAGAAAACGAAATGATCGCCGAGCCAACACTCTAATTCAAAAAATGTCTGAGCTGGTCTATCACCACCGAAACTACAACTAATTTTCTGTTGCTTGTCTCATGCCCGCCGCCCCGTCTTCAACAATGGCTAACAAACGGTCAGCTCCATCAATCGACGCTGTAGATTTTTTCTTCGACTGGCCACCGGACAATGGCGCTGTCGCAAAAATGGCGTTAACGTACATGACACGGACACTTATTTAGAGCATCGCCAAGTTTGACGGAGCAAAAACTCGATTCACGCTTTAGATAAGCAAAAGCGCATCGACGAACATAACGCCAGTTAGCAGGCGTCTAACATAAGACCAAGACAATCTTCCGTCCTTAGGTCGAACGAAATTCCAGGCAACGAAATCCAGGCAGCAAAATCAAAAAGCAAAAAGACCAACGTGCAAACGGTCGGTCTTCAAAGCTGGAATATTGTTCAGATTAGTCTCTAGACAATAGAGGACTGGAAAGCTGATGTATCGGCCGAGAAGGAGGCTCTTGCTGATGATGATGCTCTGGTGGCGCTACATTAACGCCCATTTGAACTTGTCCAAGGAGTCTTTGACCATTCCGTACGATGGCCTGTGAATCCTGAATATTTCTGGCAATTTGCGAGAGGTCGGTTTCCATTCTCGTGAGAAGCGATTCAGCATAATGATCGGCACCGCTTTTCACTCGCAATGCATCTTCATCGGCTTCAATTCGAATGCGTTCTGCTTCTGCAAGCGCTTCGCGTCGCATCTGCTCGATTTCAGCGACCACTTGTTTGCGAATTCGCTCGACTTCTGCCTGCACTGCCTTCAAGAGCTCGGACTCTTGCAGCATCTGCTCAGCCTGCCGGCGTGCTTGCGTCGTGATCTGCTCAGCTCTGCGCTGCGCTTCAGTGACGATCTGGTCACGTCGTTGAAGAACCTCATCGGCTTCACGCAACTCTTCAGGTAGACGAGCGCGCGCCTTATCGAGGACGTCAAGGAAATCGTCCGCATTAATGAACTTATACTTGTAGACACCCGCAGCATCATCGATCAAGTGCTCTAACAGATCCATGTGCTTGTAGATGGTCGTTTGCTTGTACGGGTTTGTAACAGTGGCAGTCGGTGCTGCTGTTAGTGTGCTCATACTGTGGTGCCTCTGTTGAAGTGCTTCTTCAAATATTCGTTTACCGGAGCCGGTACGAAGTGGGATACGTCACCGCCCAGAAGGACGATCTCTTTGACAGTTGATGAACTTATAAAAGAATACTCGGCTTTCGACATAAGAAATATGGTTTCTAATTCAGGAAGCAGTTGCTTGTTGGTTTGTGCCATTCCAAGCTCGGCTTCGAAATCTGAAATAGCTCTTAGTCCCCTGATTAAGCAAGAGATGTTGTTCTGCTTGGCATAATCGACTGTTAATCCTATAAAAGAGCTAACTTGAACCCCGGGAACATCTTTAACGGCCTCTGTGATCAACTGGGTGCGAACCTCCGTTGGTAAGAGTGGAGATTTTCCCGGGTTGCCGACTACGGCCATGATCACCTCGTCGAACAATCGCGTGGAGCGCTTGATTATATCCAGATGGCCGAGGGTC
>CAYTDR010000114.1:4454-9408 GCA_964436185.1 uncultured Candidatus Obscuribacterales bacterium
GGGATCGAACGACCCTGGATAAACGGCCTTGGCCAATCTCCACCTCCCCTCACGCCTGTCACTAATAGGAACATGGTTACCTTGTCAACGGTATGATGATAACACGGTGATAGCTTGGAAACTGACCCTGAGAAATGGATATGTTGCTAATCTTCCATTTACCTGCATCATGACTACTTTCGGTTCAGTTTTGTAAAGCCATATGTGATACCACTTGAGTCCCCCCATCAGCCGACCTCGGAGGGCTTTATTTGGTTCGAAAAAACGGCGTGCATGGGCCGAACATTATTAGCAAAAGCTGAACAGAAGGCTTCTTCGCAACCTTTTACAGTAGGCAGATTTTCCTTGAATAAGACCGTGGTTGATGGTCTTTCCAAACCGCAAATCCTCGCAGCGAATCTGCGTAATAGCGCAAGGTTTTTTGCGCTTCGCCTTCTATTGGATTGGCACGTGCTTATGCGATGTTTGAGGAGGGAGCGGCAACCCAAAATCAGAAAAATAAAACTGAGGCGAGCGGGCGAGGAGAGGAGCCAGCGGCATGTCAGGACAAATACGATACGCTGACGGTGAGCGTGAGGCAGAATCGACTCCATATATATTGGATCGAGTTGAGCAAACGGCGCCTTCGGATCATTTAGTAGAAGAGGGCGGAACGGACGGCGACCAATCTGGCCTCCTGACCGCTATTGCTCCGAAAAAAGACAATCGGGTGGGCTCATCCGATATGTATTATCCTTTGCCCGATCTCGAGCTCGTAGACGAGACGGCGCCACGCGCCGGACGAATTCCAGCGGAAGTACGTACTTTGGCTCAAACGCTCAAAGCGGACCAGGCTGCACGGAATGCAAACCAACTCGATTCCGTGCTGGACATGGCGCCGCCGTGGAGCCAGGAAGACCTTGAGGGACATGCGCAAGCCGATGCGCAGGAAACAGTGGAAGAGTTGGTTCTCGAGCCGGCAGAGCCGCATATGGTGCTGTCTGAGCCTTCCGTGCAGGAGTTGGAATGCGCGCTTTCCGGCTTGGACAAGGTTCTTTGCGAAGCCGGAGGACAGGATGCGCTTTCATTGACTCTAGCCAACAAGCTTTTACATGGTGATCTTTCAGGCATTCGAAATGTGATGCGCATAATCGGGCAAGCACCGGAGGCACTATCCGCGGTGATAGACTCGATTTCTCCAACATTGCAGAAGTATGGCGTCTACACGGACGTTTCTTACGCCAACAGCCTGGGACGCTCGGGCGTCAGCCTGCGAGGGACGCTCTCACTTGGCACTGCCAGCCACGGCTATGTCTCGGTCAACACGAGCGGAGGCGCAATCGCCAACTCGAGAGTAGAGACATCTGTCGAACAGGACAATAGTATCAGTATCTGTGTTACGCAGGATGAGCCTGAACAAGTTCTTTCACAAATTGCCAGCAGGCTGGTTAGAGCTGTTAACGCCAGCTGGCATTCATAGTCAGGACACCTTCTCTATTGCACCGTCTCCGAACGAAGCTTTTCCTTCTTTGATTACGCCACCACCTTCGGTGCCAATTTCATTGTCGCTATCGTACTTAGACAACGAGAAAATCCGGCCGTCACCGTAGCCATGATCATAATCTTCGTTTTCATCAGTCTCGGCGACTGGCAGGTAGAAACTAAATTTCGAACCTTCACCTATTGCAGACTGAACGCCTACTCGTCCTTTGTGTTTCTCGACGACCTTCTTCACAATCGTCAAACCGAGTCCCGTTCCTTTTATAGTGTGAACCTTCTTCTCGACACGGAAGAATCGATCGAACACCTGCTCCAGGCAGTCTTCCGGTATACCGATACCTGTGTCTTGCACGTGAACAGCAACCTCGTCAGTCTCGGTCAAATGCTCCACCACGACGGTGATCGTGCCACCAGATGGGGTGTATTTGATAGCGTTGGTGAGCAGGTTGATTACTACTCGCTCAATTGATTCCTGGTTGATGTCAACGAGGTGAACAGCGGAATCACGCTGGAACTTCAACTCTATGCTGCGATCTTTTGCCATCATCTTCAGTGCACGAATGGCAGCCTCGCAAGCGCGGCTGACATCCATCGGAACTGTCTCCAGTTCACGATCTGCTTCCTCGAGACGACTCAACTGCAGAACGTCGTTGACCAGATACATCAACCTGTCGGCCTCGCCATCAATAGTCTGAAGAAACTCTCGATGAATGTCATCGTCCAGTTTGTCGCCGTGATTGCAGAGAGTGTCGACATAGCTCTTGATGGAAGTGATAGGTGTCCTCAGCTCATGACTGACGTTGCTCATGAATTCATTCTTCATGCGTTCAAGTTCAGCCTGCTTGGTGATGTCCTGCATGATCATGACCGAGCCGAGGAATTCCTTGTTCAGCAAAATCGGCGAACTGTGAACGCGCACGACACGCTCTCCCAGATTAACCTGCTGTACAACCGGACCGACATTGCCTGGAGAATATGAATCAGTAAACGCCTGGATTACCTGACAAATTTGCGGTGCGTCCGGACCTTCCGTACAGAATACAAGCGGCTTGCCCAGCATGTCTTGAGCTTCTTTATCGAAGAGTGTGGTGGCAGCTCGATTGACGATCTGCACTTTGTTGTCTCTGTCGCAAACCACAACTCCGTCGGCGATAGACATGAGCACCAGCTCCAGTTTATTGCGCTCAGAGATGTATTTGTTGCGCTCCGCCATGAGATTGTCGACATTGTGCTTGTCATAAAGCTTCAGGCGGCTCGACATGTAGTTGAACGCATTGACCAGCTCGTCAATCTCCCGACCGGCACGCTGTCCCGGAATCTGATATCCAAATCGTCCTGCCGCAATTTCCGTGGCGCTGCGAGAGAGGGCACGCAAGGGTCTATTGATTAACGCATAGTTCGCCCACAGACCAAGGGCTCCCAAAATACCAACCAGTCCGAAAATCGTGAGAAGGAAATAGCGAGTCTCTTTCGGCGTACCGAGAATCGTAAAGGCGTTCTTGTCCAAACCAACCCAGCAAATCCCCAGATCCTGCTGGTTTCGTCGCATCAAAACGGCGATGTTGGTGATATCCCGATAACCCGGCGGGCTCTCGTATACGCCTGGCACTTCGTACTTCTCGCGAGGTTGCTTGTACATGGGAAAGACGTTTTGCAAATCACGTTTGGAGTTAGGATCGAGCAGAACCCGCCCATACTGGTCGCAATAGACAACATAAGCGATAGCTGGGGTGTGACCGCGTTCCGTGAGAATGTAGTATCGCAATCCTTCCAGATTGCCCGTATTGGCGAGAGCTTCGGCGCCGCCTCGAGCCAATGCGTGAGCCAGAGCCAATCCGAACTGTTTTACCGAGTCGTCGATCATGTGCTGAGCGCGCGTCACCCAGACCCAAGTGGTGAACGTGACAATGCCCGCTATACAGGTCAAACCAAAGAGGAGCAGCTGTTTCTGAATGGAAATTCTGCCCCAAGACATTCTCATTCTTGCGATGGTCTTTATAAAAGGCTTCACGTGGTCTTACCTTTCAACATTGATCGTTTGGCTCATCATCTGCATATTACCCTCAACTCTTGAAGTGTCAGCAAAAGATTTGTTTCGAACTGTGCATCTCCACTGCATTTGCTGATTTCGCAAAATTGTCCTGTCTTTACAAACCCAGTGCTTTGGCTCCTTTAGCCCTAAATCTCCCGACAACACTCCTGCTCATTTTTTGCATTGTTATCGGTCCTGGTTCTGCCAGACTGGTCGGGGATTTCCAGTAAATATTAAGGATTGCTAATTTTATCCCCAATTTTGCTATTCCGTGAACGGACTCCTGTCGGATTCGTAGCGATATATTGTCAGTATACGGTCTACTGGGCAACGCAGTACCCGGTTTTTACGGTTTAAACGACTGATAGCAAGGGAAAAGTTAATGTTGAATACTAACCGAGCAAAAGGGCTGCCACGATATGGCCCGCGAATCTAAAATCAGGAAGTCCTATAAAGACATCCAGCCGCAGCATTTCGAAGTTTCGCGGGTCGATAGTCTGATAGACGAATTCATGCCGCTTGTCCGGTCGATTGCACGGCGTTATTGCAAACTTTATCCGGATTGCTTCGAGGATCTGGTTCAGGTGGGCTCCATCGGCTTGCTAAAAGCTATTCGGTACTACGACCCAGACCGGGGCAGATCTGCAAGCTTTAAAACTCTCGCCACCTGCTACATACGCGGCGAGATTCGCCATTATTTGAGGGATCTCGCATCCATGGTGCAAGTCCCTAGAAGGCTGACCGAGATTAATATTCAGGTAAGTCAGGTAGAAGAGAGATTACTCCGTCAGTTCGGAAGAGCGCCCACGGTTCAAGAACTCTCCGAAGCATCGGGTTTTTGTGAAGAGGACATTCTCGAAGCTCAGACCTCTCGCGAGGCGAAACTGCACTACGAGTCGCTCGATCTGACACTGGACGAAGAGGAGAGGGAGCAGAAACGTTCGCTTTCCGAAACGGTGGCTGACCGGAAGGATCAAGACCTCAGGCTCTTATCTGAAGATCGAGAGCAGGTATTGGTGGCGCTTAGAAATCTCGGAGAAAAAACCCGTCAGATTGTGGAGTTCGTTTTTTTCTACGATCTTTCCCAGAAAGAAACCGCCTGCGTTCTGGGCATTTCCGAGATGGGAGTGTCGAGAACAGTACACAGCGCATTGAAAAAATTACGTGAGATCATTCGCAAAGAAGGCTTTGAGACCGATCATAGCGAAGGGACAAAACCGTTGGCAGACTCCGACAGCATCCAAGAAGAATAGCCAGCAAACGACGACATTATTGCAGGAGGAAATTTGCTTTAGATGGAAGGTCGGAGCTGTATGGAAGGTCTCCTCGAAATAATTGGTGCACCTGGGCTTCTCCAAAGCTTCGTGATGAGCAGGCAGTCCGGTTTGTTGTTCATTAGAAGTCATAACGACTCACTATTCCAAGCTGTTGCACAGCTCGGAA
>CAYTDR010000114.1:9418-12929 GCA_964436185.1 uncultured Candidatus Obscuribacterales bacterium
TTACTCACGCCAGAATGGGCAACTTGAATGGAGACGACAGTATCGTCGAGTTCCTGTCCACATGGGTTGACGGATGGTTCTCTTTCTTCCCCAAGCAGCACGTGCCTGAGGACTTGTCTGACCAGATTCACGAGCTATCGCGCCCCCTGGACAAGTTATTGATTGAAGGTGCCATAGCTCAGGATGTGATGAATAGCATCTTCAACATCCTGCCTGGTGGACGGGCAGCCGTGCTTGAACGAGCGCGAGGGTTCGACCACAACTGGAGGACACTTGCTTCCGGCCCACTGGCATATGTTGACAGTACAGTCGTCTCCGCCGAGGAGAAGTCTCGAATCAGGGAATTGTTGAATCTGATTGACGGGCATTCGGATATCGACAATTTGGTTCGAAGGTTCAACATTTCGCCGAGCTATCTGACGGTCAAGGCACTTCTTTTGCTACTCGAGCACGATGTGGTCTACATCAAATCCACGTAGCAGTTACAGGCTATGCGCTCGGTTATCAAGAGGTCGATTTAACCTAAAATCGGCTCACCAACTCAGTTGCAGGTGTTGACAAACGGTTAATCCCTGCTAAGATTCACGGATTAACGGCACGCAGGGCCGAAAAGGTTGCTTGAATGCTCATGAATTGGCATCAAGCACCGTATCCGAATCGTCTACATATTTCTTAGTAACCGGGAAGACTTAGTTTTGGTGGGGTTGTTGTTTACGCCATGATGTCATTTGGACAACCGATTGGAGAGAAAGCCGTAGTGCTCGACCAGCTCGACGACTATCTCAAAACCATCTTGAAATTCAAACTGCGAGAGTTCGTTCACCTTTCTCCTTGTTTTGACGCCGTTCCCTCGATAGATATGCGTCGATATCCAATCGATGTACGCAACTATCGCCGCCTGTTAACGCTGGAAAATACTACTTCTCGCAGGCGCACCGGATGTCCTAACAAAGAGCGAGCAAAGATTGCTAGAAGGCGAATTACGCGCTACATACACGCTTAGATAGCTAGCAAAAGAAAATCGGACACTCCCGAAATTTCAAGAAAGTGCCTGCCAAGGTTTGCTTGAAAACGGACACGAATAGCCGTTCTTCAGCATTCCTCAGCAATTGCACTCGATCGCTTGAGAGCGGGAGTTTGCCTTAGAAAGCCTTTCTTTACGACACGGAAAGGCTTTGCCTGTTGGGCTTGCATGCTCCCTTGTCATCGTCTAGTAATTCAAAAGCGAACCGGATGCTTGAAAACTCCAGCACCCGGTTTGGCTTCCTGTTATGGTCGGGACGAGAGGAATTGAACCTCCGGCCTCACCCACCCCAAAGGTGCGCGCTACCCCTGCGCCACGTCCCGGCGACCTTAAAAAACTTCCGCTGTTATGCGGGTAAGCCAACAAAAGGGCTCTTTTGCCATTATAGTACATTGGTACAATCAAATTGGAGTAGGGCGCATTCACTTTTTCGCTTCACTTTTCATAAAATAAATAGGCACTTTCCAAAATTGTGCCGTCCGTCATAATCAAGGCAACACGGTGGTAGACAAGATTTCAGAAGAGCTCACATTCGAACCAGGACAGAATTCAGGACACGATATTATCGATCCGTCGGACCTCTTTACTTTCCCGCTCGATGATTTCCAGCTGGAAGCGATCGGTTACCTGCGAGAGGGAAAAAGCGTCGTAGTTTGCGCCCCAACGGGCTCCGGGAAAACCGTGATTGCGGAATATGCTGTCGAGATGGCACTTCGCGAGAACAAACGCTGCTTCTACACAACTCCTCTGAAAGCGCTTTCAAACCAGAAGCTTTATGACTTCAAGCAAAAGTACGGCGAGTCGAGAGTCGGTCTGCTGACAGGAGATATGTCCGTCAACAGGGATGCTCCACTCGTGGTGATGACCACGGAAGTTTTCCGCAATATGCTCTACGGCACCATACTCGGTGACGTTGGCAGAAACCTCAAAGATGTTGCTTACGTCATTCTCGACGAATGTCACTACATGAACGACACAGAACGAGGAACCGTCTGGGAGGAGTCGATTATCTATGCGCCCATAGATATTCAGCTTGTGGCGTTGTCCGCCACTGTAGCCAACGCTCAGCAGCTGACCACCTGGATTGACGAGACTCACGGCGAGACCAAGTTGGTAGTCTCCACCTTCCGCCCTGTGCCTTTGCGATTTCACTACTTTGCCGACAGACGAATACATCCACTGCTCGAGCAGGGCGGCGGAGTCAACAAACTGTTGAAGAGCCGATACGGCAAGAGGCGGCAACCTGAAGGCCCCCGCAAACGACAAAATCCAACCCATCCCGGTGATGTGCTTGCGGTGCTGTCTGCGCGAAATATGCTGCCGGCGATTTATTTTCTGTTTTCTCGAAGAGGCTGCGAGGAAGCGATGCGAAAAGCACGCGGCATACCTCTGCTGTCTCAGGCCGAAGCCCGCGAACTGCGGCAAACAGTCGAGGAGTACACCCGAGACAACGCCAACCTGAGGACACATCCGCATACGCCATACCTGCTGGAAGGAATGGCGGTGCACCATGCAGGCATGCTGCCCTCATGGAAAGGGATGGTTGAAAAGCTCTTTCAAGCCGGCCTTCTGAAGGCAGTTTTTGCCACCGAGACTCTTGCTGCAGGCATCAATATGCCCGCTCGCTCGACTGTGATTAGCTCGCTCTCTAAGCGCGCTGATGAAGGGCACAGAACGCTTACCGCCTCTGAATTTCTGCAAATGTCAGGACGAGCCGGACGACGAGGCATGGACGAAGTTGGTCATGTTGTCATCGTAAATAACACGTTCGAGCCAGTCGACGACGCTGCTCGCCTGGCAACGGCGAAAGCAGATCCGCTATCGAGCAGATTTACTCCGTCGTACGCGATGGCGCTCAACCTGCTGGAAAGACACTCGATGGCTGAGTGCCGCGACTTGATCGAACGCAGCTTTGGTCAATTCGTCGTCAATCAGGACCTCGAAAATCTCTATCTGAACAAAATGAGATGGGAGAATGAACTCGAGAGCCTGAAAGATCCACTCTGTCCAAACGAGATCGGCGATCTTGAACTCTACTCCAAGCGCCTTGGCTCAATCCGAGCCAAACACAAGCAGCTCAAGCTCATGGAACGCGGTTTAAAGCGAACGGGGTCGAAAGGCAAATCGCAGCAGTCGAAAGAAGTACAAGACGCTGAAACTGCGATGGATGCGGAAGCAGCGAAGGCGCTCAAGGACGTTCGCGACGACATCAGTGGCTCTCTTGCACAGGCGTACGCAATGCCCTGTCATGGCTGCCCCGTCCAAAAGCCATGCAGCAGAAAGACCTCGCAGACTACTCATCTCACGCGCAAATTGAAAGAGGTCAACAGAACAATTGACCGAGAGTCGGGCCGCTATTGGCGAACATTCGTCTCAATCACTGATATTCTGCGCTTGAAAGGTTATATAGATGGAGCCACTCCTACCGCGCTTGGTAGGCTTGCTGCCGCCATACGCGGTACCAACGAGTTATTCCTTACCGAAGTA
>CAYTDR010000115.1:0-12919 GCA_964436185.1 uncultured Candidatus Obscuribacterales bacterium
GAAGGGCGCCCCCGGCTCCGGCATCAAGACCACTACACGAGTGTTCCGGGAGCAATGGGACAAGACGACCCAGTCGTTTGTCTCCCGCGAATCAGATCGTACTGTCCTCTTTGAGGATGGACGTTCCGAGAACTGGGCTTTCAATGACGACGGCATGACGATGGCTTACCACAAGCTTATCGATGCCAATGGCTACGTACGCGAGTTCACCCAGTATGGTGTCGATGGAGTGATCGAGCACATCATACGAGATCGCAACTCCAGGGCCAATGTGTACATCAACGTTGATGTGACCAAGGAGGTGAAGGTCAATGTCGGTGATCAGCTCTTCTTCGTGTCCCTGTCCGACCCCTGGCCTGGTTTTCGACAGGACAAGGTTGATACGAACAAGCACTCAGGTCTGAAGCAGATTGCCACCCTACCGCAAGCGCCTGCGTCACTGCCGTCAGGGGCGAAGATGGTCGATGGCTATGATGTCGATGCGGTCAGTAAGGGCTCGGTGACTGTGGAGACGACGATCATCACGCCTGGTGGTGCCTCTCGTAACGGCACTCGTCCATCTAGCAAGACCACGACCCGCAAGATCGAGGTTGTGGCGAGCGCCAAGGTGGCTGCCACAACCTCCGGCATCGAAGGCAATGCCATCGCTGAGCCGACTCAACCAGGCGGCCGTCCAGGGCACCGAGCCGTGCCGCTCGCCATCATCATCGTCAAGGACGCTGCTACCGGTAAGGAAGTGGCTCGCACCACTGCTGATGCCAAAGGCAAGTTCGAACTGCCGCTCAAACCGGGCACCTACGTCATCGAACCGGTCGATCCGGCCGCGAAGGGGGCCATCTATCCGCGCGCTTCCAAGCAAACGGTTACTGTGACGGCGAATCAGTGGCTCAAGGTGACCGCGCGCTTCGACACCGGCATTCGCTAAGAAGCACCTCGTCTGAGTAGGTAGGTCCCATTGATTTCGACAATTCGTCCTATCAACTTAGATGTTTGAACTTCTTTGTACATGCGCAAGAACGTTCGGATTTGTAGGGGAGAATGTTCTGGTTAGACGAGAAGAGCGACGCATGGCGTCGCCCTTCAGCAGGTTGAAGTTGAGAACGTCCTTGAGTGAATGCTTGTCACGTGCCACGCTGTGTTGCCGGAAATGTGCCACATAGTTTTGCCGCGTGATGGGTCGCTAGGGAGAGAAACGGCGACTGCCGTTCCTCTCCCTTTCGACCTTTTGGGCTTTTTTCTAGCATTTTGAACCTTTTTGACATTTCAGGACCCTTTCGGCAAGACAGCGTGGCGAATATATCTAGATATCGGCAATCAAAACTGTCGCCTAACAATGCAAGCTCACCGGCCTCTTCTTCAGTCGCGACCTTCCATTTGCCTCCGAATTGCCTGCTATAGCCGTTTTTCTGAACCGGCATAGCCGGCCCAATATCGCAAAAAATCTGACACATTCACATGAGGTGGCGCAGGATAAATTCCGCTTCATAGCTGCATGCGTTGGTGGTGGGAATGTGCCGATAGGCGTTGGAACAGTCATCTGTGCTTACTATCAAGAGAGGTTAAGCGGGGGTTTGATCTTAATAAGAGCGTAGAAGTAACGTTACTTACCCCGCTTTAAAAAATACATCTAACTCTCAGTCAACGAAAAAGCCCTCCCGCTTTATCTCAAGCATTTCAATCCGCTGGATTGGCTAGACATTGCCTGCTCAATCTCGACAAGTAGGCAAACAGCGCGGTGAGTTCGACTCGAGCTGTCCGATTTTGAACGAGTCTGTTGTGTAGGAACTACTTCCGGCCTGCAACTCCAACGAAAGAGAGTGTAGTGAATGGCAATCACGTATGCATTCTTATCAGGGAATGCGAAGAAGTCGGCTGAGTATCGCGAGCAACTGGCCAAGTACGGTCGCTCGATTTGCATTCTGCCGTTCGACGATGACGAAGGAAAACGCAGGGAGACGATCGAAGCCTATCTGGCGAAAGCCGATGAGAAGGACGGTTTCGTCTTCCGCGAAACGTCAGAGCTTTATGTCGCCGATGACTGGGACGCGGGAACGCGCACCATCTCGAGCAAGTCCGTGCAGGGTGAGCGCGTATACAACGCCTCCTTCTTGACGGTGTACAGTTTCGACCGCGACCGCAAGCTGCAGACGAAGAACTACGAGGCGCAGGTCGAGGGGTATGTCGACTTGACCTTGCGCGAGGGAGAGGCCAGTCCAGATGGTTGGTGGGACGACATCTTCGTCGCCGATCGCAGCAAGACCAGCTACCGCATGGAGCGCGACCTCTGGGGCAAGACCTCGGCGCGCCAGCAGGTGATCGGGCTGTTCATCTGCGACAACCTGCTGTTCAAAAAGCTGCGTGACGTCAACTTCAACCCGCATGAGCCGAAGCAAGCAGTTGAATTCACGCCGGAGCGGTCTGCGGTGGTGCTCATCCGCAACAACCCGTTCTTCAAGATGGCACGCCTGGAGCAGTGCCCCTGGGGTTTGGGTAACCTGCTCACCAACGCCATCAACGCCGGTATCTTCTTCCGCTCGGCTGACAGCCGGCGCTCCGGAAACTACTTCTGTCCGCCGTTGAGCGGCATTCCCCGCACGAAGAAGCCTGACCCTTTCTGGGAATCGACGTTCCTCATCCACGACGTCTTCCACCAGCCCATCCCGGATCAGAGCTTCACGGGCGTGACTTCTCAGGCACACGAGTTCGTCTTCTCTGCAGCTCGCCTGATGAGCGAGGGCTTCACCATTATTCTCGCCGACATGCTCTTCGTGGAAGCGGCGAAAGCGGCTGGCTTCGAATACGACTACTCCACTCGCAAGATCAATCCGCTCTTCGGCTCGCTCGTGCTGCCTGGCGATACCCAGCTCGCCAAGCTGAAAGCGCTCTTGAAGGCAAATGTCTGCTTCGCCAACCTCGGCGACGAGAAGCCATACCGTGCCATGCTCAAGCCTGGCAGCGAAGGCGCTCTGGCTTCCTACACCGAGACCTACAAGCACTTCTTCGTGCCGGACCTGCTCTGGAGCGTCGACAACTACCGAGACATGGTCACGAGAGGCAAGGACTTCAAGGCGTGGGTGCGGCTGGTCGGTCGGGACATGTTTGCTCGCGCGAACCTGCCTCTGCTCGACGACACGGTGAAGACGCTGCGAGCCGACGGCGCTGACTTCTCCTCCTACGAGTCGGTGGTGCCGGCAGTGTTCGAGCACATCTTCGAGCGAGTGATCGCACCCAAACTCACTCCGGTGACGTTGGTCAGCGATGAGGAGGCGCAGTCGAACGCCTTCCGCCGCTACATGATCGGGCAGTGCTTCCTCTACGCTCACTACCGCAACGTAGCCGGCATGAAGGAACGCGGGCTGCGTATGCTCCGGCTCTTGCGGGCAAAGGACCTCTACACCCAGGACGACATCGATCGCCTTCGCCGGGTGTACAAAGAGGACTTGCTGTTCCTGCATAAGTCCGGCACCGGTGTGCTGACTAGCGATGTTGTGGCGCTCTACGAGCAGATCTACCCGATCTTTTCTCCCAGCTTCCTCTCCTACGACTTCGACAACACACCATACGACTCGGTTACGGAAGCCATCGCGGCTACGTGGCCTCGTCGAGAAGGAGGTACTGCATGAGCGAGTTTACGAGAAACATCGGCGGCACTCTATTTCTCGACGAGACGAGACTGTGGGCTGCGGTCAGCTCGCCGGCAACGCCAGTGTCGGCACGCTTGCGTCAGTTCATGCGCTTGGCCGGCGTGCGCTTCTTCGATGAGGAAGAGGGCGGGTACAACTTCGTGCGCGAGCCGCTCGTGGCTGTCACCGGATTCGGTGGCTTTCCGGTCACCTTCGATGACTCGACTCCCGAAGGTTACATCATCGTCAATAAAACCACCCTCTCGCCAGCAGCGGTGGTCGACGAGTTCGTAAACACCATGGGACGCGCCGGCTTCTACAGCTACATGAACTCAGGCAATCTCTCGCCGGAGGCCATGGATGCGCTGACCACTCGCTTCGGGCACCTGTCCAAGGCTCACACGGTCAACTTCGACCTGTCCGTCATGGGCTACTCGGCTGCCATCGAGGGCAACCTGATGTTGCAGCGCCGGTGGTTCAACCACGTCGGGCGGCTGACCAACACTCGCACTCTTGCCCAGAGTGACCCACCGCTGGTGGTGGCGGACCCGGGCGACCTGCCGTTGGCGATGGTTCTGCGCGCTGCCATTGCCGAGCAACTGAGCAAGGTCTCCCGACCGGAGAGAGGCGCTCTCACGTCAGCAGAGTACCGAACGCTGCTTGCCGACCACGACGAGCGCATCAACGGCTACTGGCCGCAAAACCGCGCCATGGTTCTCATGGTCAACGCAGGGCTCTCGAACCTGCGCGGCACCATCTCCGACCTGGGGGACCCCGGTCAGGAACGCGAATACCACCACATTCTCGCTCTGGCGAGCGATTGCCTGCGACCGATGTTCCCGTCCATTCTCAAGCACAGCTCTCAATACGGCTACGACATGCCCAAGCACTGGACAACGAGAGCAGCCTGGGAAGCGCAACGATCCGCAAGCAGCTCCGGAGGTGAGAAGTGAGTACCCGAAAGAAAGCGCCCAAAATCATCGAGATTCCCCGGGGCAGGGTGCTGAAGCGTAACGCTGCCTTCGTCGCCATGTATTGTCGGGAAGTTCGTCCCTACCTGAACTACGACCGTCCGATCGAGTGTGCTCGCGACCAGGCCTTCCCGTACATACTGATGCAGTTGCGTTGGGACGGCGCATTCGGTTTTCCCGGCGGTAAGGTCGATCCGGGTGAAACCCTGATTGAGGCTTGTGTGCGGGAAGCTGACGAAGAGATCAACGCCCAGATCGCCCCCTCGGAGCTGGAGCTTATCTGTTCGCACATGGAGGAAGGGGGCGACTTCGCGGCCCACCTGTTCGCCAGGGAAGTGACCGTGGATGGGCTGCACGAAGCTATCCGGCGCTCCTGGACCGCCAAAGACGCCGACGCCGAGGCGTGTGGTGTCATTGCTCCCCGGATCAGCATGCACGGTGGCGAGGAGGGCAAGGGATTCGCGCGCTTCGCTCGCCGAACTCCCATGTCGTTTAGCGCCCGCCATGAGCTGGTCACGGTACTCGAGCGGCTGAAGCTGCTGGACGAAGCTAACATCAAGACTCTGCGAAGACAGGTCTTCAGAAAGTAGCGCTGGCATAGCCCGAGGACCTGCCGCCGGCTCCTCGGGTGATGCCGGTAGATAGCCGAGTTTCGCCGAACTTCGTCGAATTGAAACTGCTCAAATGTTCTTCTGCCGTACGTGTTTCGCACAGAAGCAAATCAATCCTTCAGCTCAAGAAAGACGTCGCATGTCTCAGACCAACAAATCTCTGCCTTCCTTCCGCACATCTGGCAAGGCAAACAAACCGATCACCATGGGCCGAATCACCAAGTGGCTTTTGCTGCTCAACTTCCTCGCCTCAGCCGGTTTGGCAACGTATAACACCGCCATCACCGGCGGTGCGGCAGTTCCGTCGCCGGCCGACTGGACAGTCCACATCTCTCCCTGGCTGGCAACCTTCGGCATCACTTTTGCCATCGGTTGCGGCGGGATCCTCGCCCTCGGACTGGTGGTCATGGCTGTCATGGTCCTATACTTCGCCTTCTTCGCCAAGGAGGAGGCGAAGAATACGGAAGCCCCTCCAGCAGCACCGAAGAAACATCCCTACCGGCGGAAGTGATCGCACTCGAGTCTCCTGACTCCCAGGAGCTGAGCCACTCTTAGCCAGACGCTTGAACAGAGGCAGCATGGAAGCTGCCTCTGTTCTTGGGTGTCGGGCTTTTCGATGAATCTACTATCGTATGTCGGTAGAGAATGCGTAGCTCGAGATGTTGGTTCCAAAATAAATGCAGGTACGAGATAGCCGAACAATGGGCATCGCTAAGATATCGCGAAAGCGCAGTGTTTGTGCATGTTTCCGGCGCCTGAGCCCTGCGGGCGGATGATATCGCTGGCGATGCCTGCTCAGGTATGATCAAATGGATATTAGATTGTCTTTCGAAGAGTTTGTGCACCAAATGCGGGTACTACCTCAATATCTGCTAAAGATATTTTGTCAGCCTCGCCAATCAAACCTCTTAATACGTTTTTGCCAAGCGCTATGAAATGAATTCGTAATTGCCTTGGAAAAACCGTATACGAAGGCGTTTCTTGTCTTGATTAGACGAGTGTCATGTGGCACTCTTTGGTATCAAATGTTCTAACCACCCTTTAGAGAGCCCATCGATTCAAATCAATCGCTAGTTCGGCGTTTAGTTCCAAGAGAAGCGGTCTTTCGGCTGTGAGCTCGACTCCGTCATGCGAGTGATTTTCTTGTTTGCGGAAGACGGACTACCAATGGCCCTGATATCGGAGGAAGCGATGAGGCAAGACAGTCTCCTGTCGAGAAGGATCAAATACCACCCCAAGGCTCTCCTGATCCTCTACGCGATCGCGTTGTTGATTATCATCGGCTTGTCCATCTTCTGAGTCACGCTGCGCCCGGTGTCGGTCAGGTGAAGCACAGCCTCTGATGGACGGCTCAGACGACATCCCGCTCTCTCGTCTGAGTCGTCCTCGTTGGAACGCGCGGGAGGCCTAGCACTGGTCCCATCGTCGAGCGGTTGTCGGTAAGTGTTGGGCAGTTACTTCGATCTCACTCAACAGCAGGAAACCTCGCATGAAGAAGTTCGCAATTAACAGCGGTTGTGTGCTCGTGGCCCTCCTCCTTGGTTTGGGCATCGGACGCGGGATTCATTTCGTTGTGCAGGCGGCGGCGGTCGAGGATGAATTCACTCGGTGCGCCCGCAGGCTCGAGGATCGTCTCGGCAGTGAGCATTCCCAGACCTTGATCAGGAACATCGTCGAGAACCACAAGAATCTGACCGCCATTCAGGAAGAGTGCTGCGCTGGGCAGAACGACGCGGAACGCGAAGAACACGTCATCCTCTTCGTTGAAATCTGGGAGGACACCCAACGGCAGCAGAGCATGTTGATGGAGTGGCTCGGCGGGTCGGTTATGGATTACATTCAGGCCGAGGTCGATCTTCGAGAAGTCAGTCAACCGTGGGAGATGGAGGGAAAGACCTGGCTGGTTAACAGGCTCTACCGTCCGGTGAACGAATACCGGAGCTGGATGGAACCCTTCTACCACGAGGCGGAGGTGCTGTCTATGCTCAAGAAACGGGGACGGCAAGAGACTTTTGCGGAGGCGCACGAGAACCGCATTGAGGCCGTGCGGCAGGTTTTCGCCCGAGAGTGCGACCGCACGCCCAGTGTTCGCTGAACAATACGGCAGGAAGTGATACTACCGGCGGTTGGCAAGACATCGATCTAAACATCGCGCTATTGAAAGTGTCGCTTGGGACGAACCTCCGGCTCTATCTGGAAAGGACGGCAGACATCGAGCGCTTCAGCGATCTGTCTGTTAAGGATGCGGAGATCGAATCGATCTGTTTGCCGGTTCAGCGGGAACTGAAGCCGATTCTCGAGTACAGCCAAGATATGGCCGTGTTCGAGCACGAAGAGAAGAAGCTCATCAAGGAAGACCCGTCCCTGACCGCGCTCGAAGACGAAGAGGCGCGTCAGAGGCTCCGGTCCGAGGCCGCCCTCCGCGTCTTCGAGCGCAGGAAGAAGTCGGGGCTGTACCTGCTAAACGACTAAGCGAGCAGATCTGCTGCCGCCTATGAACCGACCCACAAAACGCTGACGAGCATGAAGAACCAGGTCTGGTCCGGGACCCAATCCCGCACCAGACCTGGTTCCTCAGTCTTTGTTCCACTTCTACTATCAATCTCGTCGGCCCGCCAGTCGTTGTTCGCTGCTCTCTGTTTATTGCCTGTCCAGTGCGTTTCCGACTCACCAGGGAGTTTGATAAGCGTGGCTTATCACTTTCAGCCCCAAAACGGAAAAACTTGGGTATCACCCAGCAGGCGTTCGAATTGTCGAAAGGTGCTTGACAAGCTGGGGTGCAAGCCGACCTAATGGATATTTTGTCAGGCTCCTATATCGGAAGCGCCAGCAATTTCAACACATATGCGGGTATTCAGCCGCAAGTATTTCTTATCGCCGGCGTTAGCCTCGCGAGGCCAAGTTCTGTGGACGGCTGACGCTACATATCTAAGAGATTGGAGATTACCAAGGGTTGTCATGTGACTACTGGTGCCGATTCCGTTTAAATAGGAACGACACAATGGTTTGCTTTTATTGCATCCATTTATCAGCTAGCGCTACCGTTCTAACGCATTCTGTTTTCACCCTCCCTTGGTTCATTCGCGCACGTAAACCCACATCCACTCAGCTAATCGCCAAATCTTCTTTCCTGGACATCACCTGCGTGCTCGGCTCGGTTGTGTCACTGGATAAAGAACTGACTACCTGAGAAGTTGCGCGAACCAGAACTGACCGGAAGGGCAGCTTGTTCGTCCATTTGGCAAAGCATGAAGCGTGTGCCTTTGCCAATCTACTAACCATTCCTCCCTAGTGTGTGACGAACACACAGGTAGGAAAGTCTCAACCAAAGGATAGAACTCATGACGAAGTCCACCCCGACCGCCGCCACCGTCGACGTTCAGCGCACCAGCCTCCGCCGCGACGACCGCCCGTACCTGCAGAACCCCATCCTCGTCATCCACGAGGGCGGCTGGGCTGAGGTCCTGGGCGAAGCGAAACTCGTCCTCCCGAAGGGCGTCAAGGAAGTCGAGGTCCTCGGCCTGCCGGACGAGCATCACTTCGTGGCGGGCAGCTTGCGTCTCGACGGCATCAGCGGCGGCGACGTCCGCGAGGTCGAGGTCAACTACGAGCCCCCCACCCAGGGCAGCATGTCCAGCCTGCTCCGCGGCCTGGAGGTCGAAGTCGAGAGCGATGGTGGCAACGGCAAGGTCAAGAAGTACAGCGGGCGGCTGATCTCCGATAACGGCGACAGCGTCGAGCTGCTGGTGGGCAACGGGGATGACGCCAAGCCGGTGAAGGTCAACGGCGTGACGAGCATCAACTACCCCTGCCTGCCCAGCAACTTCCGCACCAACCCCTCGGTGGTGCTCACCACGGAGGCCGAAGAGGCCGGCGACTACCAGGCCGACCTGCGGCTCATGACCAAGGGTCTCAAGTGGGGCCGCGCCTACGAGATCGAGCTGGACCGCACCACCGGCAAGGCCAAGATCAAGGGCATCGTCAACCTGCCCAACACCTCCAGCGTCGATTGGTTCGGCGCGACCGTCGTCCTGGTCCAGGGCAAGACCGGCTCGCCGGATGAGGTCCAGTACGATGACTACCAGCACGAGGGCGTGGCCCTGCGCGCCGCGGCTTCTCCGATGGGTGGTCGGGTCAAGTCGGTCAACGCCAAGCAGCTCGCCGCCGGCGACGTGAAGATCTACGTCCTGCCCGGCAAGTTCAACCTCAAGGACAAGTCGCAGAAGACGGTGACGTTCTTCCGCGCCGAAGACGTGCCCTTCGAGATCGAGTACCGGCTCAACCTGGGCAACCGCTGGTGGTACAACCCGGCGCACATCAACGCGCCCAAGGTGGCCGCGCACGTCAAGATCAAGAACGTCGAGGGCGGCCCGATCAACCAGGTCCTGCCCGGTGCGTCGTTCAGCGTCCGCGAGAAGTCGAGCGAGCTCGGTCGGACCCTCCAGGGCGGCAAGGGCACCTTCGATGACCTGCTCGTGGGCGAGGAGGTGGACGAGAAGTTCACCGACGCCGTCGATATCGTCGTCGACATCACGGTCGGCGAGGTGAAGAAGGTCAAGACCCCGGCCAAGGCCGGCAAGGACGAGAAGGCGAAGTCGTACGAGCTGCGTCCCTGCACCGTCAAGCTCACCAACCGCGGCGACAAGCCCGTCACCGTCCGCGTCGCCGAGCTGTTCGACAGCTACGGTGAGCTGCAGCCGAAGTCGCAGTTCAAGCTCGTCTCGGGCAGCGAGTACGAGGCGTCGGTCACGGTCGAGCCCGGCGACGACGGCGCGACGCTCGAGTACACCGTCAAGGTGCCGGTCAACGAGTAAGTGGAGGTGACAGCGCACTACATGTAGTGCGCTGAGCATCGCCTGGTTTCACGGAACGGGGCTGCCCACGCCCCGTTCCCTTTTTTAGCTTTGATCCTGATTCCCTATACCGGTCACCCGGCAAGCCAAAGACCTTGGTGGAAGGGGAGACAGAAGTTGCGTCGAGCGAACCCGATTCCAGAACGTTCCACCGGTTACCCGGCAAGCCAAGTTACCTTGGCCAGATAAGGACAAAGAACATGAGCACTCCCAGCACCGCCAGCAGCCCCAGCCGTTTCGCAGTCGTCGTCCAGCGGTTCATGAGGGCCAAGCAGCTCCATCGCACGTCTCGCGCTTACTCGAAAAGATGTCGGCTGCGCGACTTCCCGGTCGCTCGTGCTCAGGAAGCTGAGTCCCTTTCCCTCAGCTTCCTCGCCGACCATCTCGTGAGCGCCGTAGAGAAGCTGTTCGGACCGCACTTTCGGCTCTCCCAGCTCTGCGACAACTGGGATGTCGTCCAATACCGGGCAGACGAGTTCGAAGCGCATCTGAGGCTCTATGCTTTCGTGACTCTCAACTGCGAATATCTCCGGTCGTTCGTGGATGACCTGCGATTCAACTGCGGCGACTACCGCACTTTCGATCGGATCGTCTATGACGAGCAAGCCATCGGACTGCTGATCGAATCCGCCAAGGATGGCTGGAACCGGACCGGAGCCGGCAGCCTGCTTCGACAAGCGCACGAGCGCCTGCGCACACATGCCGCCGGGATGCGTACCGAGATGGTCCTCCGCGACCTCATCTCCGAGGACGACGCGCTCGACCAGATGCTCGGCATTCTGGAAGCCTACGCGAAGCGCTACGAGGAGCTGATGAGTCAAGCCACCGAGCTGAAGCAACAGGCGGCTGCCGCTACCAACGCCTGAAGCAGCTTGATGGTCTGTAGGGTGCATTAGTAGACGACAAGGAGGAGCCAGCAGGCGTCCGACTGGACAGCCTCTAACGGACTGTCCAGCCGGTCATCTGTTCCAATGCTTAGACCTGCGCAAGCAGGGTTCACAAAGGCCGAGAACGTCTCGGCTCAATCCACATCCTGGGACCAAAGGGCCAATGGCCGGTCTCTTTATCTGGCTAATAGCTGGAGGGAAACATGAACACGAGCGAATCCAACCAAGTCAAGCTGCAGAAGAAGTTCAAGGCGATCGAGGCCGCCCTCGCCGTGCTGAATCGGGGCTGGAAGAGCCCGCAGACCAAGGATCGTCTGTACATCTCGGTGCAAAGGGCAAGCAGGAACCTCCTGCAGGTCTCGCCGGAGCTGACGGACGGCAATGTCTGCTCTCTCGTCCACCCGGGCAATGAGTCGCTACTGGGGTGGCGCACGGAGACGTACTTCGCCGTGGACGACGATCATCAAATCCTCGATCAGCTGGGGACCTTCGATCGTGAGACTAAGCATCGCGAACTTCGGCAGGTCAAGCATCTCGTTCAGCAAAATCTCACCAAGCTGCGGTATGTCATCCAGGTCACGGTGACCGGCTGGTGCCACCGAATTCTGAATCGTGAGTTTCTGCACAACCCCGCGCTCGGTGTGTTGGAGGAACGTCAGATCCAGGTTACCGTTTACCGGGACTCGGATGGCTCGTTCCAGCAGCTGATGAGCGAGGTTTCGAGCGATGCCAGCCTTCGTCTGCACTTTGGTGCCGCGCTCTTCGGTATGGACACCGACGATCCGAACGTTCTGAGCTTCATGACCATTCTTCAAGGCAGCGCCGCCAAGCTAAAGGAAGAGCTGCTCGTCCAGGGCTTCCTCGACATGTTCCCGCTGTGGAAGACCATCAGCGAGAAGCTGGGAGACGTGGAAGTGAGCGGAAGGCGCTGGAACAGTGGTGGTGGCAGGGCGAATCTGGATCTGGACTTCACCTGGGGTCAAACGAAACTGTCCTTCGTCTACGACATCGACGATGGCTTCCTGCGGCTGTCGGGAATGGATGGCACCATCGGTGAGGCGCTGGGTCTCATCGAAGTGGTGCTGAGGGGTTGGAAGTCCCTTTCGTAATCTGAAGCTAGCTTAGAGCTGAGGCGGAGATGTCACCGGGCATCTCCGCCTCGATTGTATGCGGAGCTTCAACCTTTACCTTTGGCGTTGCTGTCGGTTCTGCGATGGTATATAGTAAATGCGCAGCCTTGCGCAAATTGACACCAGGACGGTTAAGCACGCTTCTAGCTTCTTGGATGATACTACGATATATCATAATCGATCGGACTAAAAAGAAATGAGCAAACCGACCGGTAGAGATTGGAAATTTCCAGCGCGGAGACTTGCGAGTTTGAGTTCAAATCGCTGTCTCCGCCGCTGAGGAAAGTCGTTATATCAAGTGCTTACTCCGCCGGGCGAGTGCGCCTGCAGAAGATGATGCAGCCGCGATCTGCCATGTAATCGCCGGGCTGAGCAGAGTCGACGAATTGGATAACCGGATCAGTCTCCCGAATGTCGATGAGGAGCCGCTTGCGTAGCTCTTCGCGTGTCAGCTCCTGGTGTCCGACAACAGCGCAGTTGGCGCCATCGGCAGGACGTTGATTGAAGGCGAGAACGAAGTTCATTGTGTGACTCTCCCTGAGTTTTTTATGTTGTTGTTTTCAAACCTTTGCTCGGTGACCGTGCTTCCACTGGACGACAGCGATGGCGACTTCGTCGAGAGCGTAGACATGGACGGGGTGGTGCTCTCCGACGACCATCACCCATTGCTCATCCAGCTTTCGGAAGTATCCACCAGCCAGGAACATGGTGCTGCCGTCTCCATGATTGACGAGCAGATCGCGCTTGAAGTGCTTGTCTGATCGCAATCGTGCGCTGATCTTCCGTGCCTTCTCATACGCTTCAGTCAGTTTCATACGGCTCCGAATTGGCATTGAGGCCGTTG
>CAYTDR010000116.1:0-12915 GCA_964436185.1 uncultured Candidatus Obscuribacterales bacterium
TATCTTTTTTGCTTCGGTTTGAACAAACGAGCATCAATTCCAAGCGGAGATATTGAGCCTTATTCAATTAAGTGAATTGCTGTTGCTATCAGCATGCTGCGCCGCCTATGCGGACTAATAGACTCGAAAGGCAACCAGCGGTCCGAGCCAGCTCGTGGGCAGCAATCCGCTTCGGTCCAAACTCTCGAAATGACATTACGGCTCGAATCTTCATAGGCCGGTCGTCTAACCTCATTGTGAATAGCTTGCATAAGTCTGAACCACTCGGCGGGTCCGATCACTTTCGCCCTTTGCTTTGCCCTTTCCCAATCACCGTCTGACAATATGAGCAGTCCTCGCTCCTGCATAAAAACCTCTTTGAATCACGTTCAGTTAATACCTTCTATACGCTTGGCGAACTCGTCTTGTGAACAATTTAGTAACTAGTGAAGATGACTATTGAACAAAAGCCTACCAGAGAAGACGACTTCTGAACAAAACCGACTGGCACGGCGTTTGCAGAAAGTGAAGATTGGAGACGGGTGGCTTCTGCCGACCCGCCTCCGGTCTTCATTGGGTATTAGTCCACAAGTGCCGCTTGCGTCGTAATACCTTGCTTTGAAGCGCCTCCCTTTTCTTCTGGTTTGGGACCACAAAGATGGAAGTCAGTCATCTTGATTAGCGGCTTAGTCACATATCGTTGCTGCGCTTTGGAGTAGTACTCTTGCAGCATCAATTTCCCCGACACCATGACTTCACGGCCTTGCGTAATCAACTCGAGGACACGCTCCGTAGAGCCGTTCCAAGATTCCACTGCATACCACGTTGTAGCTGGCTTGCCTTCTTTATCTTTGTTGTAGTAGTCGTTTACAGCGACTGAGAAGACGGCCTTCTTTGCTCCTGTTTCAAAAGAGACGAGTTCCGGATTACGACCGACATTACCAACGATTTGAATTAGAACTGTCATGATGCAGCCCTCCTTATGTTGCTCTGAAACGAGCACTTCACAACATGAGTCGCAGACCCGGAGCGGGCGGAACGCAAGCGGAGAGCATCAATTTTGTGTATAGGGGTCGGCGCAGCCGATGCCCGAAGGGCGCTTGCCCCTATTCGCGAAATTGATGTCATGTTTTGATGTGAGAAGTGTAAAAGCGACATACTGAGGGCTGCTTCATGACTGTTATAGTTCAAACAAAATTTGGTAACGGCGGTCGTAATCCGGAACTCGTCTCTTTTGAAACAGGAGCGCTACAACAGTCTTCACAGCCGCCATCAATGACGACTACTACAGCAAAGATAAAGAAGGCAAACCCGCTACGACGTGGTTATGCCGCCGAATCTTGGAACGGTTCTACGGAGCTTGTCCTCGAATTATTGATTAAGCAAGGGCGTGAAGTCATGGCTGTTAGGGAAATTGATGCGGCAAGAGCACTACTCCAAAGCCAGCAACGATATGTGACCAAGCCGCTAATCAAGATGGCTGACCTCCATCGTCGTAGTCCCAAACCAGAAGAAAAGGGAGGCGCTTCAAAGCAAGGTATCAACGCGCAAGTGGCACTTGTGGACTGATACCCAATGAAGATTGGAAGGCGGGTCGGCAGAAGCCACCCGTCTCCAATCTTCATTTTCTGCAAACGCCGCCGCCACCACTGCCGGTGTTGGACCGATCGGGAGGCTCCTATAAAATGAATTGGCGTAGCGGTAAATGGAGGGGACCCGCTGCGAAGCAGTGGGGAGGAAGCCGTTTAAGGAGCGGAGCCTACCTCTAGAACAGCACGCTAGGCGTGCACCAGTGTTTGACCCCGAAGCTAAAATTGCCTCGAGCGACGGCACCTTCTCAGACTGCCGTTAGTCGTCCGCCGTCGCTCCGCCAAACGCACAGCGGAGGGAGTCAAACACCATAAAAAGAAGCAGGCGCTTTAGCGCCTACCTCACGTGATCACCTCAAGTTACTGAACATGAGAAAAGCCCAGAGCCTTTAAAAGACTCTGGGCTGCTGCGCTACCACCACGTAACGCGCTCTTTAGCTATCTCCGCGGCGTAGCAGATACGGAAGAGTCGAATCAAGTGGAAATAAGAATCCCACGACGCCGACCACTTTAGTTCACGCAAACAATTCAATGCTGCACAAACACGATCCATGAGTTCACGAGGGTCTATGACACCATACTCTTGCGGCTCAAGACCAAGTCGCTGCAACAACATACATGCACTGTGAACGTCTAGATCTAAGGACTCGACTGCAGATTCAGCGGTAAATCTAATCATGATGTGTACCTCCAACGTTGTATTGCTGACCTCAAGCCAGGTACAGGCTTCGCAGCATGGGTTCTGGGCGAAGTCAAACATTGCCGCAGGCAACCCGACGGGCGCGCAGCGTGTTTGAGTTCGTCTAGGTTCCATGCAAAAATTGGAAAAACTGGCGCAGACAAAAGATTCGATCACAAGTTCAACGGCATGCGGACTATCGGCAGCGAAAACTGCGGTGCAACCGTTGTTTTCGCTGCGCCACAGCTACGGTCCTATAGCTTCGGCACAAGTAGAATTTGGATTCCGCACCTAACAGATTGACAGGGCGGCAAGGAAGACGACACTTACAGCGCCGCTTCCTTGCCGCCCCATCAACCTTGAATAATTATGCTCAAATCAGAGATTCACTTAGCACAGAAGCAACTCAAAACTGGCACAGCAGACTCTCTTTGCGCCGCATTCATCGAAAACCATCAACTAGCCTTCCCCACCTCTAACTGTTTCTGCCACCACTGCCGGTTCGTTCGTTTGGCGCCTGCCCAACATAAGGCACAAGCGGCGACGGCAACTCTCCAACCGCCGGCTCAGCCAATGATCAGCACAGGAAGTCACCCCTGAAGGGAAGAACAGCGCCCGATAATGCGAATTATGTAGAATTTCGTCTGGCTCTCGCTGTAATGGCAGTATCAGGCTGAGATTCGGGGATTATTTTCGAAGAACAGGGAGCGTTTTCTTTTTGGCACAGCGTCATCGCTCCTTTTCCGCTAGACTTAAAGAATAAAGGAATATTGTTATGACCCAACACAATTCAGATGACAAAATTACTCTCAAGCATGTCTTACAGCTGGTCGCTCAACTGTCTCCGGAGGAGAAAGGCCAGCTTCGTCGTGAACTTGACGAATCCTGGAAAGTGCAATGGGACGATTTAACTACCAGAGTTCGTGATAAGAGCAAACTATTGCCTCCACTGTCAGATGAAGAGATTTTGGCAGAGGTTAAAGCTGTCCGAGACGCTAGAAAAGGTAAGGCGTGCTGAAGGCAGTTGTAGACGCCAATGTTTGGATTAGTGGATTAATTGTCAGCCAAGGGCAGCCAGGAAAGGTTATCGATCTATTCCGTGCTGGTGCCTTTGCAGTCTGCTTCTCAGTGGATCTTCTAGATGAACTGCAAGAAGTTCTGAAACGACCAAAAATAGCGGCCCGAATCGATGAACTAGATGGAGTTCAATTAATCGAGCTAATAAAATCTCAGGCTATTGTTGCTCTGGTTGAGGCTGTGCCAGCTGTTAGCCGAGATCCGAAGGACGATGCATATCTCGCATGTGCTGCGGCGGTTGATGCTGATGTTTTGATTACAGGCGACCAAGACCTTCTCGTTTTGAAAACTCATGGTAGAACTCGCATACTGACTCCAGCGGAGTTTCTGATTATCCTAGGCTAGCCATGGCTGTCAGGATGAAGATAAGGCCCGTTATGTTCATCCCACTTTCTCAAGCCCCACCTCGCTTGCCTTTGCCGTCTCTTTTTTCTCACCACCAGAGGCACGTCACCGCCCCTACAAACGATTTTGACATCTAATCGGGTGTCATAGTGACACCTCGGTTTCAAAGAGCGCGCTGAGTGTTTTAGCAGGCAAACGAGCTTCGCTGTGCTTGCAGGAACACCTTCGTTATCTGCGCACTAACATCTACTGCAGAGCGGTGGTATCGAATTAGGTATCGCTGCTCTTGACTGATATTCGTTTTCAAAGTTCGCCAGCTGAGCAAGAACGATTTGTCTTTGTGACGCGTTTTCTCATTTACATTCATACGAGCAACCGCAAGCTGCGCCATCATAACTGGGCTTTTCATGACTTTTCTCGTTAACACTTCGGCTCGAAATTGCAATGTGTGCATGCACCGCCATTTCAACTTCGAGCATTTACATTACTGCCTGAATTCGCTAGCCACGCGATCACCCACCTGGGTGAATTCTGCGCATTTTCGCTTCACATTCCAAACAACACGCATGATTCCGCTCTCAAGAGCCTTTACTAAAGCCAATCCTGTGCTCAATCTCGCTGTCAATCCCATTGTCAATTTAAAATGCACCAGCGAAAAGTCAGTCCTGGTGCTTATCGGCGCATCTTCAAAACAGCGCTTCTTTTCACGCGTATAAAAGCGTGCTTTCAAAAGCGCTCTTCATCCAAGCACCATCTATATATCTGAGACGAAAGAATTATTCCTGTATTGCGCTAAGCAGGCCAAACCAAGAGGGCAAGCCAGCAATGCAGCGCAAAGTGACCACTCTCGCCGCACACAGCCATTGAAAGCTGAGATTACATGCGCTTTTTCAGCGTCCGGTATCCAAGACTAAACATCAACGGAAGATAAATGCTAGCGGATCCGAGTGTTAAATTGTACTAAATCAGTGTCAGGACTCTTGTGAATCCAATAGTCCTGAAATCCTTACGACACAAAGGATTGGCGGCCAGTAGCGCCACTATCGCGAGCTCCGGAGACGGATTCAGAAGACTGGAATTCTGAGGCCCCGAGCTGCTACAAAAAATTGCAACATTATTCCAGCGGTCCGAGGTCTCAACCACTAAGTATTCCAGAGTTTTATCCTATTACAAGCGTTTTTGCCTCAATATCTCTACTGTTCAAGAGATCTAATCGAGGTGAACGTCCTTTCTTCGCAAAAATATTGGTTCGTGCAGCTAAATTGGAATCCCTGCAGAATTGGTTCGTGCGAAATTGGCGTTTCTTACCAATTGAGTTTCTTGCCGAATTGGCTTCCTTGCGGAGTTGACCTAGCAAGGGATAAAGGTTTGTATGCAAGACGAAAAACCGAATTCGCAGCCGCCGGCAACAAACACCGACGGTGATAAGAAGGATAAAGATCCTGTTCAAGCACCTGGTACAGAAGTTGTCGACACTTACTTGGACAAGCTGATCAAGTTCATACCGGGTGATTTAGTCGCTGCCTACATTGGTCTTGACGGTCTCATGCGCGAGGCTTCCGTAAACGCACCGGACTTTCTCTATTGGGTGATCTTCGGTGCACTTCTTGTTCTCACACCGCTGTATGTTTTTTATCGTCCGACAACCGATGCATCGGTTGAGTCTCGACGCTTCCATATGATTGCGGCGACCATTGCCTTCGTTGTGTGGGTGTTTGCATTGGGAGGACCGTTTGCGGTTACGTGGCCAGATCTGTACCGACCTATATACGGTTCGGTGTTGCTCGTTCTGACTACGCTAACCATCCCTGTGATTGAAAAGGTTGCCACAAAATTACGCTTTTTCAAATGACACTAAATATGATGACAAGCAATTGCTGGTGATCGCAGCCTTGAACAGCTCGCACTAGCGACGCAATCTTGGCAGCTGTCAGCCAACTGACCGGTTTGTTCTTACTGCAGCTTCGTGCAAAAAAGAACTCAAAAAACACAAATACGAAAGAGACATAACAATGGCACGCGCAGCAACCTACCTGCATGATGAGAATGGGCGTCTCAAGCAAGTCACCTTCAATACAGGGGCCCAAATTACCTACAACTATGACTCTGCAGGCAATCGGACGAGCGTAGTTAAAGTGGCGGGGTTCGGGGATGTTCCTGTCGATCTTGGTTATATGTATTACGGCGATGGAGCGGCAGTTGCGGGATTGGAGCCCGGTGAAGACGGTCAGATTCTCACCACTCACGGTGCCTCCGGTCCTCCGACCTGGGAAGATCCCGCCACCGGTCTGGTAGGTCCACTGGATTACTTCAAGGCAACGAAAAACAGTACTACTCAAACTATTGACACGACCTACGAAGACCTCATTGGCTGGGACCAGGACCATGCCGACGACCCGTTTACCTTCAACGGTACTACTGGCGTTCTCACCTTTGACGAAGCTGGCGTCTACTTAGTCACCGTCGATGTCACTGGGTCGAATACCACGAGTAACAATCGCGCTCAAATGGACGTAAAAGTCCAGCTCGATTCCGGCAGTGGCTTCGCCGATGTCGCCGACCTCAACTGGCACACCTACGGGTACACCACCGGCTCTGCTAATCAACAGGGCGTCTCGGCCTCCTTTGTGAGGGAGTTTGCTGCTGGGGACGACATTAAGGTGCTCTGTGGTCGGGTGACTGTAAACTACACGGTTGCCCAAGACGAAGGACGTCTCTATGCCGTGAAGCTGGAAGCACGTCAGGGTGAACAAGGCGCTCAAGGCCCGCAAGGCCCGCAGGGGGCGCAAGGTGCTCAAGGTGAGCAGGGGCCGCAAGGCGAACAGGGCGAAGACGGCGAGCAGGGACCGCAAGGCGTGCAAGGTCCTCAGGGTCTTGAGGGTCCTCTAGGTCCCCAGGGTCCGCAAGGTCCGGTGGGCGGCAGCGACCCGACGATCTGTCAACTTCGTGTGTCTCTGACGAGCAGTGACCCCTGGGGCGACACGGATGTGACGAACGGCGGTACCCTCTATGTTGAGCCGGTATTTGGAAAACTGATTGGTATTTGGACGGGCTCGATCACTGTCCTTAAGAAAGTTGGCAGCTTCAGTGTAAGCCTGACTGGCAAAACCTCTCAGAATTATCGTCTCTATGTCTATGACAGCAACAATGATGGCGTTGTTGATGCAGGCGAACTGGTCGCCTGGACTAACGACACGACACCTCCGTCTGACACGTTGGTGGCAGACAATTACTTGGTGAAGACGTCCGACACCAGCCGCCGGGCGGTTGCCGACGTCATGCTGCATGGAACGGCACAATGCGACTGGCGGGCCGTGCGTCGGGGTATTTGCCACCTCGATCCGCGAATGCGCATCCTCACGAAGTTGACGGCTCTTCCCACAACCAACTCCTGGAACTGCAACGCTAGTACCGGTTGGCGTCGTATCAATGCCGGCAGCACCCTTGGCGAGCACTTCGTCGAATTCCTGCTCAGTGAAAGCATCTTCGTCAAGGCTTCCGCCATGGCCGTTGTTATGATTGGTAGCGGCACAGGTACTTACAAATACCACTTGGGTGTGGGCGTCAACGCAACCGGTACGAACTCTGCCACTCAGTCGCTCGGTTACGACCAAAGCATCTTTGACGATGGAGAGCTTGCCACTGCCATCGCAAAGTACTCTGCCAACATGGCCAGAGGTGAGATCCAACTGAGTATCCTTGAACGCAACAGCAGCACAACCCGCAATGCCGTGGTTTATGGCGACAACGGTGGTGACGTCTTCCAGTCCGGCATGATCGTCGAAGTCATGCTGTAAGCCAATGACTCTACGCCACCACATCCAATACCGAAAGGAATACAACCATGGCAAGCTCAGCACAATTCCATTATGACGAAAAAGGACGGCTACTGAAAATCACCTATGACAAAGGGGTGAAGGTCAGCCACCTTTTTGATGAATCAGGACGACGAAACGGTATCACCAAAACCGCAGGATTTCTCGACGTTCCTGTCGACCTCGGTTACGTGTACTACGGTGATGGAAACGAAGTCGTAGGACTTCCGCCTGGTACAGAAGGTCAAATCCTTACAACTCATGACGATGCAGGACCACCTACATGGGAAGATCCGCCCACCATTGATAGCGGTCCTCTGCCGTATTTCAAAGCGACCAAAAACAGCACTACTCAAGCCATTGATACGAGTTATGAGGACGTCGTTGGTTGGGACCAAGACCATGCCAATACGCCATTCACATTCAATGGCACTACCGGCGTCCTCACCTTCAACGATGCAGGTCTCTACCTCGTAATCGTCGATCTTGCAGGCTCAACTGGTCTAGGCTCTTCTCAGATGCATGCCAAAGTTCAGCTTGATTCTGGCAGCGGCTTTGCCGATGTGAATGACCTCATCTGGCATCGGTACAACACTTCATTGACTGCATCCAACGAAAGTGGCATCAACGCCAAGTTCATCAGGCAGTTTGCAGCTGGTGATGACATCAAAATTCTTTGTGGACGCACCGGAGCCAATATTCAAATTGGTCAGGACCGGGCTCGTTTCTATGCAGTCAAGGTGGTCACTAGCCGAGGCGCCACTGGGCTTTTGGGCGCACCCGGTACACAAGGTTCTCAAGGCAGCCAGGGCTCAACTGGTGGCACAGGAGAACCAGGTCCTCAAGGTCCGCGCGGCGTGCAAGGGGTTCAGGGTATCACCGGACCGCAAGGTCCTGCCGGGCCGGCTGGTTCACAGGGTACCACTGGTGTCGGTGAGCCAACGACTTGCCAGTTGCGTGTGACTCTCACCAGCGGTGATCCCTGGGGTCTCACCAATGTCACCAATGGCGGTACTATCTACATTGAGGCTGTTTTTGGCAAGCGGATTGGCATCTGGAACGGCTCGTCCACTACTATGAAAACGGTCGGTTCATTTAACGTGAGCCTTTCAGGAAAGACCGCACAGAACTACCGCCTTTATCTGTACGACAACAATGCGGATGGCGTCGTTGATACGGGCGAGCTAGTCGCCTGGACCAATGATTCCACACCTCCCTCGGACACGCTTGTGGCTGACGGATACTATGTGAAAACTTCGGATACCAGCAGGCGTGCTGTCGCTGATGTAATGCTACATGGAACGGGGCAATGTGATTGGAGGGATGCGCGGCGGGGTATCTGCCATCTCGACGTTAGAATGCGTGCCAAGACACGGCTTACGGTCCTCCCGACCACAAACTCATGGAACTGCAATGCCAGCACTAACTGGCGGCGTATTAATTCAGGGTCCACCATTGGGGAACACTTCGTTGAGTTAATTCTGTCGGAGACAGCGTTTGTTAATGCTGAAGCGATGATGGTAGTAATGCGAGGTACTGGAACTAACTTCTACAAGTACCATCTGGGTATTGGACTGAACGCAACCAACGCTAACTCTGCCACGCAATCGCTCGGCTACGACCAGACGATTTTCAATGACGGCGAGCTAGCCACCACATTCGCTACCTACTCAAGCCGAACCACTCGCGGAAAAAAGGCATTCAGCCTAGTTGAGCGCAATAGCAGCACCACGCGGCAAGCTATCGCCTATGGCGATAATGGTGGCGATGTATTCCAGTCCGGCATGATCCTTGAGGTATCACTCTAAGCAGCTGACTCAATTGGATTGAGTGAAATTTACTTTGCAGACAAAACTCATTGCTCACTCAGTGAACCTGAGTGAGCTTCCATTCGAACAGGAATAAAACCATGAAGAAGACTGAACAGCGTATCGACAATCGTTGCCTTCCTGGGCTCTGGCGCAAGGCCACGAAAGTGGTTCCTACTCCCATCAAGCGTGTGCCACATTCCTGGCAACCGTTGAAGGTCAAAACGCCTGATCCTGATTCCGCCCGAGCGATTATCGAGAGTCGCACACCGAAAACCAGCTCCTATACCCGCAAGCAAGCAGGGCGGCGTTCCCTGGCCTCGGACGCCTCCAACATCGTCGCCGGTCCAGCATCAATCGCCGAACTTGCTCGAGCACTTCGCAACAACGTCGATTTGATCTTTGAATGGGTATATTCGAACATCGAATATACACCTACTTACGGCGTGCAACGCGGCGCGCTGGGATGTCTCATCGACGGGCGCGGGAACGCCTTTGACCAATCCATGCTTTTGGTCGAGCTTCTTACCGAAGCAGGACACACCTGCAGTTATGTCCTCGGCGACATCGAGCTGCCGGCGGCCGTCGCAAACAACTGGCTCGGAACGACCATTTCTCCTGCCGTTGTGACCAATGACCTGCTTGAAGCTGGCGGGATTCCGTGCTCCTATACGTCGACTTCGCCCGACAACCTGAACAAGCAGATTCTGACCCAGATGTGGGTGCGAGTCGATATCGGTGGGACCTGGTATCACTTCGACCCTAGCCTGAAGGAATACACCTACAAGTCCGGCGTCAATCTGGCGACGGCAATGGACTATAATCGCTCGACGTTCATGTCTGATGCTCTGTCTGGCGCAACCTCTACCTCCGATTACATCGTTGACCTCAATCGCGACAATATTCGCGGGAACCTCGATACTTACAGTTCGAACCTTGTCACCTGGATCAAGGAGAACGAGTTCGCAGCCAATCTGGATGATATCTTAGGTGGGCGAACTATCAATGCACTGAGTGGTACCGTGCGCGATACTGCGCATCCGTACCTCAAGCCGGCAACTACTCCGACGACCTCGTCAAGCGTCTCCAACAGCTATAAGGCGACTCTGCAAGTCGAAGTGGCAGGTATCGATGAGACCTTCTACAGCGATGAGATCTATCCGGATCGCATTATGCTGCTCTGGAACGAGTCTTATGAAGCGGAACTGTACATCGGTGGGACGCTCGTGGCCACAGGAACGGCGGTCACTCCTGAATCGGTGCAAACTGTCACAGTCACGATTACCCACAACGGTATCGTCAGCCCGAATGTGAATCAGGTTCTAACCTTGGAAGTTCTTGCACAGCCGGAATTCTATACACACATCGGTCAGGCCTGGGGAACGTCGGGAGAAGGCACTGTTGATTACCACCAGGATCTCTACGAGGCAAATAGCCACAATCCCACCACCAGCGAACCTAACATGGGTGAGCGGTTGGCGATGATCTGGGCCAATTACAACAGCCTCTCCAGTGCCGCCTGCAACAATATCGATCGAATGGGTAACTGCCGAACTTCGATCTTCCACAACATCGGCTTTATCAGCTACCTTTATTCCTACGACATGCATCTGGACGATTGGGGTCTTAGCTTTACCACGTCTTCACTTGAAGGTAACTCAACAAAAGCTGAAGCCGTGAACCAGGCATGCAATTTGCATATCGGCACGATGGAAGCTCTGGCATTTAGTGCCACTGTCGATATTCTCGGAGTCAGCGCCGCCAGCATTGTTGACGCTGGTATTGCCGACGGTACCAAGATTTACGATGCGACCTCTAGCAACTGGACATCGACTGTACGTCCAGCATTGCTGTTGAACGGATACGACTCCGGTTATCTCGACTTCCTGAAGAGTGAGTACATCGATAATGGCGCTCGACTCATCGTTCCTGAACGCGGAAATCTGACTGTCGGAGACTTTACAAATCCTGGTCTCCTGGTGGTGGAAAGTGATGGTTCAATCCTTCACCTGGTTGGAGAAGGGTATAAGGGGGCTGGTGGAGGTCAGTGTGGGCATGGTACCTTCTTCCCGCCCCCGAAGGAAAAGGATCCACCCGATGAGGAATCAAAGGATCCTATCGACCTCTTTACAGGCAACTTCTTGCACGAGAACCTAGACATTCGTGTGGGAAGTCAGGGCTATCCTTACGAGCTTGCCTTCGTTCGCTCATATTCTTCTGCTCGCTCCAGGATTCAGTTGTTGGGCTCAATGGGTCGCGGGTGGCGACATAACTACGCATCTTCTGTGTCCACTTATAGTGATTTCTTCCGAGGATTCGGCTCTTATTCCCCAATCGATGCCGCTCCCAGCCTCGTCGAGATGTATATCAGCTTCGATCTTCTCAACCAAGCTCCACGTCCTCTGGATCGCTGGCTGGTAATGGCCTCTGGGCTTGTTTGGTGGGGTGAGAATCTCTGGCAAAACGCTGTCGTGGTTAACAGCAGTGACTCAACCGCTGTGTTCATTAAGTTGCCTGATGGAAGCTTCAACCCTCCTCCCGATAGTGCAAACAAGCTAGAGTTCGTAAACGACGAAGTATTTGTCCTGACTACGCCTCAGCAGGTCAAGTACAATTTCGATACCGATGGTCGGCTCAGCACCTGCGAATATCCGAATGGAGTAACGATTACCCAGACCTATACGGGTAGTTTACTTACCAGTGTCTCTAACGGCATGGGTCGGACATTGACGATCAACTATGACTTGAATAGTCGAATTGCATCGGTGTCGGATGGAACCGGCCGTGCTGTTAGCTATGAATATGACATGGACAACAACCTGATTAGCTTCGAAAATGCCGACGGACGTGTCACCACATACGGTTACGATCAGCCAGGACTTTTGACCGAGCTGTTCCGACCCGCCAACCCATCTGACGCCGTGGTCACCAATGAATACGACTCGCTTGGCCGAGTCAAAGTCCAGACTGCTGGTGCGGATATGGAATGGTCTTACTTCTTTGCCGGTTCTCGCTCAGAGGAAGTCGACCCTGTCGGCAATAGCACGGTCTATCACTACAATCCGCGGGGATTGGTTGTAAAAACGATCGACGCACTCCTAAACGAATGGACGAAAACTCTGGATGGCAGAGATCGTTTGATCAAGATGACGCTACCCGAAGGCAACTCCACCGAGTACGAATATGATGAGAATCATAACGTCATTACTGTTACCTTCAAACCGAAGCCAGGGTCAGGTCTGTCGGATATCGTCGAAGAGTTCACTTATGACGATACATTCAACAAGGTGGCTACATTCACTGATGGCCGTGAAAATGTCACCACCTACACATATCACCCAACCACCGGTAACCTTACGCTTATCGAACGACCCGAAGTCAACTCGGTCGTTCCAGAGGTAGCCTTCGACTACAATGCCAGAGGTCAGCTCAGCAGTCGGATTGATGAGACCGGCATTGAGACACAGTGGAACTATGATTTGACCATGGAGAAACTGCTCTCTGTCGTCCATGATGTCGGCACAAGCCCACATCTAAATCTCACTTCGGAGTTCGACTACAACAGCCGCGGGGATGTAATCTCCGCCACTGATCCGCGGGGTAACACAACAACATTCGAGTTC
>CAYTDR010000117.1:0-2476 GCA_964436185.1 uncultured Candidatus Obscuribacterales bacterium
AAGCTTGCAGATGAAGGGCTGTTGCAGTGGCCCGGAGCTCCGGACCAATCGAGAAGCTCTCCATATCTTGTACCTTCTCAGTATCAGATCAAGATTGCAGCGTTGGCAGATCTGTTTGCAAATAGTAAACACAAAACAGAAGCGGAAGAACTACTGCGAAGTGCTCTCAAAGAAGCATCCACGGATCCCGTAAGCAGTAGTCGTTCCAGCGGCCGTCCAAGGAGCCTGACTTTCATAGAGGCACCAATCTCCAACGCCGTCAGCGAAGATCGCGAGCCTTTCGGATCGAAGGTATCTGCCTCGAGCGCCAACAACCCATATCTTAACTACTGCCTCGCCAAATTACTTTTTATGAATGGTGACGCAAAAAATGCTCAGCCGCTAGTCGAAGGCGCCATTGCATCCAGTGGCAGAAATATACCGTTTTTATTTTGCACGCTGGCCGCAGGCGCCGCCAGCAAGAATGGAGACTTCGCCAAGGCAGCAGTTTGGTACAGCAAAGCAGCCGAATCAAGTTCCTCCCTCTTTTCAGCATTATCGATTCACGGACAACACCAGGAATTTAATGAGGCGCTTCTACGCAAAGCACTAGAATCCGCAGAAAAGTGCGCATCGTTTGATTCAATGGAACTATCAAATATTTACATGCGGCTTGCCGCGGAATTGGCTGATCAAGCCAGCCAGGAAAGACAATCGCTTCTCGAAAAGGCTTTTGCGATATTACCGGATAGCGAACCAAGAAAATCAGAACTCGCAGTAACCATCGCTTCGCTCAAGACAATCTCATCAAGCCAATCAAACAATCGAAAAGCACATAACACTGCTGAGACAAAATCTCCAAGTGACACGCCGCCTTCAGAGGAAATTGTCTCCGATTCAGGAAACGAGACGCCTTCCACTTCGAATGCATTGGAACTCACCAAGAAAGCAGCAGTTCTCGCCGAGAAGAACAATCGTCCAGACGCATCCTCACTCTGGATGAGACTAGCAGATCGCGAGGCGAAGGAGAATCTCATCAGTCAAGCTCTGGAACATGCGCGACACGGAATACAGCTATACAAGAGATGGGGCGATGGTATTTATCGATTTGAACCTCCAGTCTCCGCGCATTCGGAATTGATCAAAACCCTTACGACACAGCATCGCCTATCGGATGCAGAGACGCTGATAAACGACGGAGTAAAGAAGGTAAGTACTCTATATGGTGCTTCTAGTTTCGCAACAGCTTCGCAGCTTGCACAATTAGTTATCGTGCAAGCAACAAATGGAGAAGATCGCAAAGCACTCAGTACTCTTAATCAAATAATTCAGATTGGGTCTCGAAAAATCGAAATCGGTTCGATCCACTTTAGCGCTCTCCAGTCTCTAACACACTTATCCGTGAGGCTGGCGCAAGACGGGCAAGGCGAGCTTGCCACCACGATCATGGAAAAAATACTAGCAATGCAAAAAAAAGAGCTAGCACCTGACGATGAGAGAATAGCAGCAACACTCGCTTCATTTGCGAAGGTCAACGAGCTGGTGAATCAATATAATGCGGCAGAACGTAACTTGCTCGCGGCTGTCGAAATAAGAAAACTGTATCAGGGTCGAGATCGAGCACTGAGTGAGCTGTGTCCGCAACTGATGCAGGTGTTGGACAAGTTAGGGAAGAAGGACGAAGCATCGAAGCTTGGCGCACTGAAAAGCTCAATCAACAAATTTCCAGTCGGATATGTAGATCCAGTCTTTTTCAGGGAAGGCAGAATCCCGGACAAAGCTGATTCCACAGATCCTGACGCTAAACTCAAACAGCTTCAAGTTGAATTCAACGAGGCGAAGAAACAAGCACCATACAGTCCACGATGCATTGACGCCTTAAACAAGCTCATTCCCCTGGCCCAGAAACAAAAAGAGTTTCGTTTGCTTATCGATTTCGCTCGCGAACGTTGCACGATCTTCGAACATCAGCCGGATCCTTATGCCGGACGAACGACCGGTTGCACGCCGCCAGAATTCACTCGCTTGCAAGTCTATACGATTCCTGCAGAAGCCAACAAACGCCTGGGAGATCTCAATGAGGCGCAAAAGTGGCTAGACCGCGCTGTTAAAATACTGCCGGAATTATCTCGCCACGAGCTAACTGAAATAGCACAACTGGAGTTCAATATCGGAAATCGCGAGCTGGCCGCCAAGTATGCAGAACAGGCAGGTGCAATAGCAGAGCCGAATGGTACTATGTGGATAAATCGCGACCTGGTCAGTTTGTATCGGAAACTTGGTCAACAAGAAAAAGCAGATCGATTACAGGCTCAAATTGCTGCAGATCGGGAGAAACAAGCAGTTGATCGAATGCGAAGCGATGATAGTCCATTTAAGGGAGTTATCTTAAATCGCTACTGACTTAGCGCTTATCTGGTCAAACATGAACCGTTTCAAACATGATATGCGATGGAGTCATTAGAGACGATCACCGTGAAGACGAAGAAGACGACGA
>CAYTDR010000117.1:2576-12880 GCA_964436185.1 uncultured Candidatus Obscuribacterales bacterium
TGATATGCGATGGAGTCATTAGAGACGATCACCGTGAAGACGAAGAAGACGACGACGAGAAGAAGAAGAAGAAGAAGAAGATGATGTTCGCCTAATCGACGCCCCGAATTTTCGCTTTCTACCCTCATTCGATTGGCGTTGCTCCGACCTGATGACTCAAGAAACCGGCTAGCCTATAGCTCATCGCGCAGTTCTGTCAGAATTCGAACGAATACACTCTCTGGGAACGTTGCACCAGGTCTATCAGGTCTGCCTGTCTTGTGGACTATTGGACGCAATTTCGTCAGCCGAAACTTCTCGGCAATATCCGGATGGTGCTCGAGTTTCGCCTTCATTGCTCGTTTGATGAGAGCGTGATGCTCTGCGCTGCCCCGAACAATTTGTTCGCCACCATATATGATTACAGGTGGATTGCACTTGCGGCTTGCCTCCTTCGCTTCCTTACCGGAGAGCCGAGCAACTCTCAATTGAGCATTCGGATCGTCCCAATATTTAATAGCGGCATAGAATCCTTCGATTGACGCATAGACCTTTCCATCCAGAACGAACGGTGTGACCGTGAAGTTGGAAAGCTGCCTTCCTAGCTCCTCTGCAGATTTCGAGAAAACATTGAGTGGTCGGAGTTCCCATGGGATAGGGTCCGGTTTGACAAATGTGTCTCCATCAGCGGTTTCCCCGTGGCGCACTCGACCATTTTCGTCAGTCCAGAGTTTGCCCCCCTGAGCCTTCTCAATAAAGGTTGAACCGTTCTCATAACGGGTTATTCTGTCCCCGTTGGCGGAAATTCTGAATTCAACTACTCGAAGCTCGTTCATGATCTCAGTCTCCTAATACCTGGCGCCTGTGCTTCGCTTTTCGCTGCTTCTCACGAAAAACCTGCGAACCAGCAGCTCCACCAATTTCTATTCTATGCATGAAGTCGGCCTGGAGAATGATGTTTTCATCAAACGTTTGACCGAGTTGAGCCTGACCGTCACCGTTGACTATGAAAAACAATATCCACAAATTATGAAGAGCAGGAGACGCTGCTGACTGCTCAGTTCATTATGCTTCGCATCGAACACCTCGCTTACGCGATTCACCATTGCAGAGTCATCTAGTATGTGTTAACTTCACCAGGAATCGACCGAGTCGGAGAATATCGCGGTTTTGCTGTGTTCGCTTCACTCGACTGCGTTTTGGATTAAGGAGACGACTATGTTGCATTACATTGGTATCGATATTGGTGGAACAAAAATTGCCGGTGGCGTGGTAACAAGTGATGGCGACGTTGTCAGTCGTGAGGAACGCCCTACTCCAATAGCGGAAGGCGGACAGCGTATATTGGCTGAGTCCATCGCAGTCGCAAAACGGCTGTTAGAACAGTTCAAAGGAAAGGTCCACGGTATCGGAGTCGGCGCCGGAGGTCAGATCGATACAAGCAAAGGTCTGGTCTTCTCGGCTACTGATGTAATTCCTGAATGGAAGGGAATTCGGATTGTAGAGGCATTTTCCGACGTGCTTGGATTGACATGCGCAGTAGACAATGATGTAAATGTGCTGGCGTTAGCGGAAGGTAGATTCGGCGCGGCTCGTTCGGTTGGCAATGATGGAAGCGTTGTCTTCTTGGCTCTGGGGACGGGAGTTGGTGGCGCCTTTCTCTGCAGAGGACTCGTGCATCATGGTGCTCACTGGAGCGGCGGCGAGTTCGGGCATATCCTTCTAACCATGGATCCAAATGCTCGTCGTGACACGGGTGGTGCTAAAGGCACGCTCGAGGCATATTGTAGTGGACCAGGTCTGGTCGAGACGTGGCGCGAGTTGACCGGCAACCGTGATTCTAATGTCACCGGATATGATGTCGTCAGCGATGCAGAACGCGATCCGAGCAGTCCTGGCAGTCAGGCGATTGCAAAGACTGGTGAATACTTGGGTTTTGGCTTAGTCACCCTGGCTAATGCACTTGACCCTGACTTAATCATCATTGGCGGTGGGCTCTCAGAACTAGGAGATCAACTGTTGGAGCCAGCCCGACGAGTCCTTAAGGAACATGCTCTGCCTGGACCCTCAACATGTCCTGTCGTGGTAGCTAAATTAGGGGTCGACGCGGCGATAGTCGGGGCCGCCAGTCTTGTCATGCCTACGATCGCAGCTCCGGTTTTTGCTGCCCAACGAGGTCGCTAGAAACAGCAATCACCATACCGTTCTATGGGAAATTGAAGGAACCTACAAATCCGGCTGGTCGTCCTGGATCTTTTTGAAACAGTGCCATTCCTTCACGCTCTGAATGTCTAGGAACATAGTCGAAGGTAAGCTCTTTCTTTTCGCTCGGATCGTTTGCAGATGTTATTTCCACCAACACGTCGCGCGCTGTTTTATTGCATTCGTTTTTGACTATCACAGGGACAAAGTATCGTCCTTCGCTCTTTCGGGCTGAACCGATACGGATATCGAATTTAAAGTGATTTGTGGCTGGAACGAATTCTAGATAAAGCAGATACCCTAGAATGGAGATTACAAGCATTAGACTAATACCAAATACGCACCACTCCAGCCAGTTCTTTTCGGATTTGAGAGAACGTTTCAGAGCCTGATTATCGGATTTATTTTCTTGTTTAGTACTGGCGGTCATTGTATTAGTAGTCTCGCTGCTGATGCCCCTATTGATGCCACAAATGCAAGTACAATTAGCTCCCCGGCGCAAACAGCCAGAGACAGGCCGGCGAACTGTCCGTAGAGCAAGAGAAGTAGACCGGAAGCAACCAGTGAAACAGCGTATACAACTATCATGGCTTCGAATTTTTCCCCAGGCTTTTTGCTTCCGACGATTCTGGCCGCGCCTACAAAATCACTATAAAAGAGCACAATCGCGATCAGAAACATTGAGCTCAGTGCAAGTCCGATTAAATGAAAGCCAGTGGATTCTACTGCGATTAGCAAAACCTCTTCAGTAGGAGCGACATTGCTGGCCACAAGAATGGCGCCGCAGAAGCCTATGAATAGCTGTTTTAGCATCGCAGTTGATCGACTCTCTTCGATTTGGGTATCTTCACAACCCTCCATTCCTCGATCGCTGTCGTCATCTTCACTCTTGTCCCTGAGTTGAGCTGTGCCCACCGAGACGCCGATAGCGACGGAAACCGATTCAATCGCTATTTTTCCCAGCGCTTCCTCGAGAGGCATACCGATCCATATCTGATTGATAAGAAACAAAATCAAAGCCGATAGCACTAATCCAATTCCGAGTTCTTCGACCGAATCGATGACTACCTCAAGAAACGATGCATCTTGCCGCATTCCTGAGAAGCGATTATAGCCGAGCAGAAGGCAGAAGGTGACGAGGAGGAATCCGAGCATGTGCAGCGCCGAGAGAGTGAATCCTTGGGCCCAGACTTCCATGGTATAGAGGAGAGGCAAACTGACGAGAAATCCTCCCGCGACTCCACGAGCGTATTCCGATATGGATTCGCTGATACTTCGCATGAGTCTCCCGCTATCCTCAAATCTGCAGATATGGCCAACATGAATTCAAATAGCACGAAACCCGGTTCAGGTGAGCCGAGACCACGCCGGCCTTCGATGGAACGAATCTTGGCGCGGGGAGGGCAATTCAGCTTCAGCGAAGTCGCCACAGGCTTCGACAGAAATATGTATTCTTGGCGTTGCACGGAGAGCGTTTAACGCTTGACGTATAACGTCAAACGTGCAATGGTGAAAAAGTATCCCGACCAATCAGGAGTTCGCAATGTTTCTCTCTTACTCGAATCCGGACAGACAGCATGATTCAGTCGTTTAAATGCGAAGAAACCAGAAAGCTATTTTCTCACCGCAAGTCAGCAGCATTCATTTTGATCGAGCGAGTCGCATTGCGAAAGCTGTATATGCTTGATGCGGCGACTTCTCTGTTGGACCTGCAAGTTCCGCCCGGAAACAGGCTCGAGAAATTAAAAGGAGATAGAGAGGGGCAACACAGCATCAGAATTAACGATCAATTTCGAATATGTTTTGTATGGATTGGTACAGATGCGACCAATGTTGAAATAGTCGATTATCACTAAGGGAAATACCATGAACATCAATGAAAAAATTCCGCCCATCCATCCAGGAGAGATTCTCAAAGAAGAATTCTTGGTGCCAAATGGAATGTCTGCAAATCAGCTTTCTATGAGGCTTCAAGTTCCGGCAGGTCGAATTACAGGAATCATCAATGGTCAACGTGCAATTACTCCAGAGACTGCATTGAGATTGTCTGCGTTTTTCGGAAATAGTGCTGAGTTCTGGATGAATCTTCAAGTTCGACACGATCTCGAGCTCGCGCAACAAGAGTCCGCGGAGCGTATCGCCAATGAAGTTAAACCGCAGGCAAAATCATGACTACAGGAATTGTTTCGGCGGCAAATCCCTTCTTGCCGCAGCCGGTCAGCAAGCTTGAGTGGCTTGCCTCGCCTTTGAATTTCATTTCTGAAAGCCGCTCCATTTTGAAGTACGCGAGACAATCCTAATCTCTAAGAGGGACGCATTTGTTACGTCACCACTTACCTCGTCTCTGCAGACTCAGACATTGCGATCTGCTTAGCTCTCAAGGTTAGCTGGAAGCAACAGGAACCCATGCCAGAGTCAGGAGGTTGATGCCAATATCAGCCTTCTTGGGGCTGACAGCCACCTTCTCCAATTGCTCGGAGAGCTGAGACTGCATATTGAGCTCCAACTCAGACATCTCCATTCGAAGCTGGTCTTCGACCTCAGTAAGTTGTTGCTGTAGTTCCAATATCTTTTCCTCGGCAATCGCAGTATCCCCTTGCTGGTGAGCAGCCCTGTTAGCGCTTCTTGCAGCAGATCCCGCTCTTCGAAGATTGCCTGAGATAGTGGTTTTCCTTCCAGTGAACGCTCCGAGTAATGAGGCGCCGATTTGAATAGCAGACGAGACGGTGGCATCGTTTGCTTGTCGTCTCTCTCTTTCAGCCGCTCGTTCTGCGTTTTGAATGCTGTTATTCAGCCTCTCCATTCTCGAGTTGTAGCGAGTGCGCAGCTTATCCAGCATTTCATCACGTTTCTGCCGGGCCACCAACTGCAGCCTGATGCGAAAGTCTCGCTCGCTCTCTCCGACTTTCGAAGTCTCCTTCAACGATGCGCTTTTGAATAACTCGAGCGTCTTCTTTTGGTATATCCACGTCGTTAGCTCTGTGCTCCATTTCTTGTAGCTCTTCGGATCGGCCGCCTTTGGTATCAGCGAGTCGAAACTCATTCCCTCGCTCGGTTTCGAACTCAAGCTATCCACCGGGCAATCCAGTCTTCGGCCTTCATCCCAGAGTACGGAAAACGGACCATCGCTGAACGGTATCAAAAGGTCGTAGGTCTCACCATGATCGACAGGCGGATTGCTCTTCGAAAATCTAGCCCAGGCTGAAACCAATAACATTGGCTGGTATTGAATCTGGTTACTGGCGTTTCGAGGCAGAAAGTATTCTCGAATCTGCGGATCGACGGCAGGTCTCTGCGTTTCTCTGACGGCATTGACTGCAACCTTCCGTTCTTCACCCGACGATTGCGCTGCCTGGTCAGAACTGGTCCTGGATGAGTCAGCATTAGAGCTTCGCAAGCGTTTAATATCCTCGCGGGAAAACGGTCCCCGCAAATATGACATCGCCCAACGAGTCTGAATAACATGAGGTTGCACTTCGTGTACGTTGTTGACCAGAAAGACACGATTGCCCAAGCCGTTCAATACTTCATCGAGTTCACGATCGTTCAACTGATCGCTAGTCGAAGTACCTTTGAGCCCTTCGAGCACCCGTGCCTTATCGCGCTCTGTCTGTAGCCGGCCGATGAACCAGGTGCCGATGTTGGATAGCCCCTTATAGTCAAGATCCGCAGGGTTCTGCGTAGCGAGGACGAGTCCGAGTCCAAAAGCACGAGCCTGCTTCAACAGCGTAATCAGTGGTGGCTTGGACGGTGGCTTGGCCACCGGTGGAAAATAACCGTAGATCTCGTCCATGTAAAACAACGCACGCAGACTGCTGGAACCAGACTGCCCGCGCATCCAGGACAACAGTTGGTTGAGCAGGAGCGAAACGAAGAACATCCGTTCCGAATCACTGAGGTGATTGATCGAAAAAATAGAAAGGCGAGGCTTTCCTGCCTTATTGAAGAGGAGCGAGTCGATGTCGAGAGGGTCACCTTCGAGCCAAACATCAAACCCTGGTGACGCCAGAAGGTTGTTGAGCTTCATAGCCAATGCAAAACGTTCTTTTCCAGGGAAGAAAGATTCGAGATCGAAGGCACCGACTTTCGTCATCGGAGGATTTTGTATGTGATGCACCAGGTCTGTAAGCGAAAGGTCTTTGCCGTCGGCCCATGCATGCTCCACAATCTTGGCAAGAAGTATGTGCTCTCGGCTGGTCAGAGGATCGTCATCGAACCCGAGCAGAGTCAACAAACTCGTGACCGTATTACTGATCCGATCGCCCATCTGCTCTCGGTCTTCAACAACATCCTTGGAGGAAGCGCAAAATGATGAAAGAATCGAAACCGGTTTTCCCGCGGTGCTCCCCGGCGTGTAAATAGAAAACTCCGCCTTCTCTCTCAGTTGCCTTATTCTCTCCGCACTCTGACCCCATTCCCCTAAGCCTTCGCGCCATCGCACTGCCTGTTGCCGCGCATATTGTTCTACCGAAAGATTTTCACGGCGAGCCTCGTCTTCTCTCACCCATGGAAGGAACTCTTGCTCCTCGAGATTCGGAAAAGTGAGAAGCAGGTTACCCAGATCTCCTTTCGGATCAATTGCAATGACAGGAATGCCGTCGAACAACGCCTCCTCCAAAAGGGAGATACACAGACCCGTCTTGCCGCTTCCTGTCATGCCGATGCAGACGGCATGGGTGAGCAGGTCTCGCGAATCGTACAGATATATATCCTGTCCGGGTTGCCGCTCTTCCAAATCGTAACCGCGTCCCAAGTAAAACTGCCCCGGGAGCTCGTAATCTTCTCTCTTTATTTCAGCCATCCGTCAACTCGCAAGTTTGTCCATTAGCAAGGAACAGGATAACATTACCTTCGGCTCGGCGTGTACTGATCTTCGTCCACAGCGATGATATTTCCTGATAGCATTTTTCCGTGCAGAAACTTCGCTTGCAGGCCGCCCCAGTCAATTGCGAGCGTGCCACCCTGCTCTTGGTACTGCTGCCCCCAATTCAGCAACATGTCGAGGCAGGCATGGTCGATATATGTCAACTGTGAAAAGTCGACACGCAGATCTGTATCCGGCGGCACCCGCTCTAACGCTGCGGATATTTTTGGCAAGCTGAAGAAAGTGGCTGCACCAACGAATTTGAGCGTGGTTTGTCCGTTCAATTCGTCCTTGGTGATATGGAGACGACAGAACACATAGAGAAGTTTGAGGGTCGACAGAATGATACCGGTAATGACACCAGTTAGCAGGTCTGTAGCAACGATGGTGCCCATTGTGGCTATTAAAATCAAGAACTCAGAACGACCGTGTTCTGCTATTTGCCGAATAGTCTTTATATCGAGGAGCTTAAATCCCGTATAAACAAGAAGCGCAGCTAGTGCCGACGTTGGTATTAGTTTTATCAGAGTCGAAAAACAGAGAGTGAACAGCAAGAGCCAAATGCCGTGGCAAATCGTAGCAACTCTTGTCTGAGCACCTGCTCTAACGTTGACTGAGCTGCGCACAATCACGCCGGTGAGCGGAAGCGCGCCAAGCAGACCGCATAGTGTGTTGCCGATGCCTTGGGCGGCCAACTCTTTATCGTACTCGCACTTGTTGGCAGGCGCCATACGGTCGATAGCGTTTGCAGTCAAGAGTGTCTCTGCGCTCGCAATAAGCGCGATGATTAGCCCCTGTTCAACAATTTCCCAGCCAAGTTTCGGAATAGTGGTGAGATCGGGCAGAGTAACTGCATCAAGCAAATTAGGTGGAAGTTGGACGAGGTTGACATCGAGTCCGAGTACAGTTGCGAGAATCGTCACCACCAGCACCGCCAATAAGGTCGCAGGAACAGCATCTCGAATGCGATCGACGGGCAGTTTTTCCCATACGATAATAATCGCGATAGTGATGAGACCAAGTAGAGCCGCCAAATGATTGAGATCGTGATTCTGCGTCAATACACCAATCAGGACTTTCGGAATACCGATCAGATTGTCCAATCCACTTCCCTTTGGTTTGTCATCGAGCATGACATGGAATTGACTGGCAAGAATGAGAAGTCCAATTCCTGACAACATCCCTTGTACTACCGCAGGCGAAACAGCACGAAAAATCCTGCCCATTTTCAGCATTCCGAAAATGATTTGGAGAACACCAGCGACGACAAGCATCAATGCAAAGGCGCCCACGCCGAACCTGTTCACGATGTCCCAAACTATGACGGCGAGTCCGGCGGCCGGACCACTAACTTGCAATGGGCTGCCAGATAGCACTCCAACGATGATACCGCCTATAATGCCCGTGACAATGCCAGATGCCGGATGCATTCCCGATGCGATCGCGATGCCCATACATAGGGGCAAAGCGACAAAGAACACCACAAGAGATGCGGATAAATCTTTAAAGTATGAATTGGTGCCGCTATCGGAATTGCCGTTCTCGGAGTGTTTGTCCTTGTCGGCGCGCATAGTAAATATCCTCTGGCTTGTGGTCTGCGAGCCCACTTTGTCGCAGTCGGACTTCGACGCCCGAAGTAAAGCTCTGGACGATTAAGAGTTCGATTTCAGATGCAGGCTTGCGCCATCGGAGTGCCAAGTAGTCACTTCTAATGCTGCATAGCATCTTTTTCCTTTCCCATTGCGAGGCAGTATCTGTGGTCAATGCACTCATTGACATCACAAATTAAATGTAATAATGAGATCCTAATGTCTACATCGGTTAGCTCCGACGGAGTGATGATCACCGTCTTAGCGGTTCAACTGATTACCGAACTCCAGCCCATCTTAGACGTCCGCTGACTCAGCGCGCCTGTTGACTCCTAGGGGTTTTGGGGTAATGCTTAACCTCTGTATCTTAGACGTCCGCTGACTCAGCGCGCCTGTTGACTCAGCGCTCTTGTGGCTCTAATACTCGACCGTCGACTTCCACTCTCAGCTCGCCATGCTTGGACAGCACCGAGCAAACAATATTGTTGTTCTTACTCCTACTGAATCTTAGACTCACAATGGCATCACCCACGGTTAAACCCGAGACTTCGACTGTATTGAGAAATGGTGGCAAATCAGGACTCTCGATGCACAGTTTTTTCTCCAGCGCATGTGCGCGCAAACCTAGAGAGCTAGCCAGCATCGAGATTGGTGCCGCAGCGGCCCAGGCCTGTGGAGCGCACGATACCGGATACCAGACGGGCTTCACCTGGCGCAATGATGAATTCGATGGCGCTCTTGTCAGTGAAACATCTACGATCTTTTCAGGCGAAGGAAACGGATTGTCTTTTGAGAAACCACAAAAGAGTTCCGGCAACCGCAGAGATGGTTGGCACTTCGCCGCTTCGAACATTCCTTGAAAGACTCTGTGAGCCTGACGGTTCAAACCGATGGCATAAAGTCCGCCGACGATCAACGAATTGTCGTGCGGCCAAACTGAGCCGTTGTGATAGCTAATTGGGTTGTACGCCTGCTCTGCGTTCGAAAGGGTTCTTATTCCCCAGCCACTGAACATGGCCGGCTCCATAAGCATCTGGCCAACGATCAGCTGTCGACTTCTATCCAGTACTCCGCTTGCCAATAAATGACCAGGGTTAGACGAAACCACATCGCATTGCTGTCCCTTGCCATCAAGAGCTAGAGCCACAAATCCGTTCGGCGATGCTTTGGTCATCCAGAAATCTTTGTTGAACTTGGCCTTCAGATCGTCAGCAGATTTAGCGAGCTTGAGACTATCATCATTGCGGCCGGTCAACTGAGCGATTTTCGCCCCTTGCCTCAAGGCGTCGTAAAGATAACCTTGCACCTCCGATAGTGCAATTGGTGGTTTGGCAAGGCTTCCATCAGAGTACATGACAGAATCTGCAGAATCCTTCCAACCCTGGTTGGTCAGAGCTGCAGAATTGCCACCGTAGCGAAGATAACCATTCTTGGCGCTCGATTGAAGGAAGTCCAGCGCCTTCGCTGTGCAATTCCAGAGATCTCTTGCAAAATCTACATCACCGGTGCGCTCCAAGTACCGTCCTAACAATACTATCCACAGTGGCGTCGCATCAACGGTTCCATAGTAAGGAATGAACGGAATTTCCTTCATGTTTGCCATCTCGCCCAGCCTGAGCTCGTGCATAATTTTTCCTGGACGCTCTTCGGTAAATGAATCGTCTCGACTC
>CAYTDR010000118.1:0-12830 GCA_964436185.1 uncultured Candidatus Obscuribacterales bacterium
CTCTGACGATATTCGGCAGCGTTCTTCAATTGACCATGTCACTGAAGAACCTCGTCAATTCATGGGGATCGCAGATGGTGATCTCGGCATTCCTCGATGACAATTACGAGCCCAGGACTGTAGCCAACGAGATCAGCCAGTACGGCGAAGTCAAACTGGTCGAAGTAGTGACGAAAGATGTTGCCTGGGACGAAATGAAGAAGTCCCTCAATGTCGCGTCCATTCCCAATCCGCTGCCCAACACCCTGCACATCACCGTCAGTAAGCCCGAAGCTGTCGACAAGCTTGCGCCCAAGTTGAAACTGCTACCATCGGTAGAGGCTGTGAGATACCCGATGATGGTGGCAAAACGAATCAATGAAATCCGCCACTTCTTCGAAATAGCCGGGGTCGTAGTCACTGGTGCGCTGACGGCCGCCACACTGACCGTCATCGGCAACACAATCCATCTGGTTATTCAGGCGAGGCATCGAGAGATCGAGATACTCTCTCTTATGGGGGTGGGTCACTTCTATATCAAGTGTCCGTTCGTTCTTCAGGGAGCTTTCTATGGTGCCGTAGCAGCATGCATAGCAATGTTCGTGCTTGTAACCGTGCAGGAATATGTGATTCAGCCTTATATGCAGAACCAACTGGTAAGTTTCGCTCCCATTCTTCCCTCCGGTCTCGGCTACAGTATGCTTAAGACCTTCATGGTCATGGCAGTTCTGGGCGTGGCAGTAGGAGCCGGTGGCGGCGCCTGGACGTCGGGTCGCTACATCAAGTTCTAAGTTCGTTGGGCTGCGAGTTTTATCAATCGCTCTTCGCTGAACGTCGACTGATTAATTCGTAGACTCGTTGCCAGATCTTCGTCATGCACAATTTCCGCTGACTCTTCAAGATAGATTTGAGCAAACACGTCGAATGACTTTTGTTCGAACGTGGAAAACAATAATCATGCCCACGGAAGAACGTCCTCGAGTGCTGGTCGTAGGGGCAGGAGGCTTTTTTGGCAGTCTCCTGGTAGATGAGCTGCTCCGATATACCGGTGCGGATCTCGTCATCGCCGGCCGGAAGATGCGAGCTCTCAGTCGACTGGCGGGTCGATTGGCTCGCTACAAAACACGGCTATCCAAGCTGAAACTCGATCTTGGCGATCGTTTCAGCGTCAAACAGGCGATCAAAAACGCAAGCATTGTAGTCTGTGCTGCCGGTCCGTACCAATCACTTCCATCGACCCTATATGAGTTGTGTATCGAAGCAGAGATTCCTTATATGGATCTGGCCGATGACAGAGAGTTCGTAGAACGGGTTAGAGAGCTGGCGAACAGAAAGGCTAACAATGCCGTTTGCACTGGTTGGTCGAGCATGCCGGCACTGTCGGCGGTACTAGTAAAAATTGCGCGGCAAGACATGGATTCCATTGATTCTATCCACATACAGATCGCACCGGGCAATCGCGCACCCCGTAGCCGCGCCACAGTCGCCTCATTGATGTCGTCAGTAGGAAAGAAGTTCACCGTTTGGCGTGATTCTAGCTGGTGCAATGTGACTGGATTTTCGGAGCCAAGAGCTTTCGACTTTCCGCAGCCCGTCGGTTTGCGCTCTGGCTATCTGGTGGATGTCCCGGACCATGCGTTGTTTCCTGAGCTATTCGGTGCGCGAACGGTCGAGTTTAGAGTAGGAGCGGAGATTCAGGCATTTAACCATGCTTCTGCACTCCTCTCCTGGATGAGATCGAGGAAACTGCTTCCAGGACTGGTCGGAATGACGCCGCTCTTCGAGTCAACGGTGGGAATGTTCGGACACCTTGGTCACGACTGGGGTGCGCTGGGCGTCGAAGTTACCGGTGGAGAGTTCGATAAAAATGGAGACGATGATGCTGACGCAGCATCCGACAAGCGTGCAAGAGTTTGCATTGTGTCGAACCATCGAGGGCACCACATGCCCGTCTTGCCGGCAGTTATCATGATTGAACGACTGATCACTCGTCCCGGAGAGTTCGCCGGTCTTGTTCCACTGGCAGAATGGATCGAGCAGAGCGACCTGGAGCATCAGTGTGAGAAGCGTGGCTACAAGCTAACCATCGATAGAAGCGGTCCTGAGTGACACGCGACCCAATTAGTGCGAGCCAATTAACCGCACGTTGGTGCAACGCCGGTGCACGTCCAGGCCTATTGTCAATCGCGGATCGCTGCCGAAAGCGCCAAGATTAGCCCAATTGGCATCAGGGTATGATTTTATGAGCCAGGCAACTTACTGAAACCAGGCTGCTTACTATAAAACGATGAATGCAAAACCTGGTCAACTACGCGACAAAACCTGCACGCTCTGCAAAAAGCGGGCAAGAGACGAACGTGGGGATAGTAAGCTGACTGGATGGTTTTCGAGCTCATGCGACTGTCCTGAAGAGATTCTGGAAGACGACAAGATAGAACTGTCGCCGGACACAAAACCGAGAGAGTTTGATTTCGGCTCGCGATATGAAGTGGAAGAACGGCTCGGAAGCGGCGGTATGGCCACAGTCTTTCGAGTGAAAGATAACGAAGTGGGTGCTCGATTCGCACTGAAAGTATTTTCCGATCGTCCGGACGAACTGGAAGGTATGCAGAAGAGGTTGGAGCGTGAATCGCGCGCGCTGATGGAACTTACACACGCCAATATCGGCGCTGCTTTCGGTGATGGAAAGACCGCCGATGGTTTTCCGTATTTGATTCTTGATTGGATCGATGGCAGCACTCTGGCTGAACTGATCGAACGCGGTGCGCTTGATGAAAAGCGAGCCATCGGAATCTTTATGCAGATCGCGGAAGCGCTTCAACATGCACATCTCAAAGGTATTGTTCACAAGGATCTTAAACCCAGCAACATTATAGTTAGCCAGGACGAGTATGGAAACGACCTTGTCAAAGTTATAGATTTTGGAATAGCCACTGTCTTGCAGACTGACACGGATGCGACAGGCGAGATGGCGGAAGGTCTTGGCACTCCGCTGTACATGAGCCCCGAACAAAGTCGCGGCGACAAAGTCGACGGACGAACAGACATCTACTCGCTCGGTTGTGTGATGTATGAAACGCTCGCCGGAGTTCCGCCCTTTTCCGGCGATACAGCGGTCAAGGTAATACTCAAGCATCTGAAAGAGAAGCCGAAACCGATTCGCGGATATCCAGGCAGAGAGGGCGTCTCTAAAGAGCTGGAGAGGCTAGTACTGCAATGCCTGGAAAAGGAGCCTTCCAGACGCTACCAGCTAGTCGATGAAATCGTTCAGGATCTTATTAATGTGCAGGATGGACGCGTCCGTCAGTTCCACTTTTCGGATTTGAAACCTCACTTCTCAGTGAGATATTGCGCCTCGCTTGTCGATGGTTTGATTCTTACTAGTTTCTTTCTACTAGTCTGGCAGACACTTTCCATCGCGTATCATGTTCCATCGCCATCCATTGAATTAATACCATTTCTTGCATGCGGCTTCCTCTTGGTTCCCCTGCTTTCCATTTTTTTAGGGCCAGCAGTAGCAGTATTGTTGGTTATCGCGATGTTCTGCGCAGGAAAAGCAGCACTGATACCATATGCGATGCTAGAAATGACAAGCTTGGCCGCAACCTTAATGCTCATGCCAATCTACTACGGCTGTTTCGAAAGCTCTCGACTACGGGCGACGCCGGGCAAGCTTCTATTTCGACTTGCCGTTGTAGACTCGAAAGGTGGAAGATTGAGTTTCTGGTCTGCGATTCTGAGGCAACTATCAAGGCCTTTGCATTACCGAATGTCAACGCTGGAGACTGTGACTATTAACAAAATAAGAGATCAATCAAAGCAGTCGCTGCGTAAGAGATTGCAAAACTCGCTGATACCGTTATTAGTACCGGGTGTGGATGATTCGGTAAACGCTCAGGTGGTTAAAAGAATTGCTCTCGACGCCCCTCATGAGCTTCATCTGGGGGGTTCACTAGACCTCAATACCTTTACACTCGAGCAACTGTATTGGGTAAACAAAGAAATTCGATCGAGTCTGTACGCATCGTCGGGTTACTTTGCCTTTATGTTGCTGTTAATTGGTTGCGCACTTGGAAGCGAACTTAGTCTCGCACAAACTACGACGGTCGCTTCATATCTTTTTGTCTGCATACTCATTAGTGGTGCAGACTGGTTTCTTTTCTTCAAAACCAAACGATTGATAAAAAAGACTTTGAGAGAGCGAAAGGAAAACCGCGAAGGAAGATTGAGACTGACGGCAGAAGACGATCGCGGGACAACAGAGCAATGTTAGAGAAACAAAAAATCTCTATCGAAGTTTCCGAGGACATCAAAATTGTCGCCGACGACTTGTCTGGGCGAATGACAACAGATGATACCGAATTTGATGCTAGTCTACAGGAACCAAACGAACAATCTGAGCCAGAATTCTCCAGGGACCCCGATGTCCCTCTCCGAGAACGCTCTCGAGACAATAAAAACGATTGGCAATCCTTGCTTCCGGAGCGCTTCGAGCTCTTAGGCACGCTTGGAATTGGTGGCATGTCCACCGTGCTCAAAGTTCGCGATCGAAGTGCTGACGGCAAAGTCATCGCGCTCAAAGTTTTGCTTGAACGACACGCCGCGGATCCGAAGATTGTGGCTCGATTTCTAAAGGAATCTGAGCTGGTTAGCAGGTTGGATCATCCCGGAATCGTGAAAATCCTGGGTCGAGGAACTCTTGGCAGTGGGCTTCCATACATGGAGCTTGAGCTGGTTGAGGGACAGAGTTTGGCTCGACTAATTGCGGAGAGAGTTCATTTGAATCAGTACGAAGTGACCGTCATAGCCACGCAAATAGCGACTGCACTCGAGTACGCGCGAAAGCAACGGATAATTCATCGGGATCTCAAGCCTGCCAATATTCTGATTCAAAACGAAGGTAGCAAGATTGTTGTCAAAATCGTCGACTTCGGTATCGCCGGAACAATCACACAGGATGTTAGCAATACAGCCGGATTGACGAGGACCGGAGATATCTTTGGCAGTCCCGCGTACATGAGCCCGGAGCAATGCGAGGGCGGAAACATTGATACCAGATCCGATATCTATTCACTCGGCTGCATGATGTACGAAATGCTTACCGGCTACAATCCCTTCTATTCAGACAATCCCCTGAAGAGTATTTTGAAGCACATAGAGATTAAGCCTGAGCCGTTTGCTCTGGAGTACTCTCATCTAAAAATATCGGCTGAGCTGGAAGCGATCGTCAGGACTTGTCTCGAGAAACAACCTGAAAAACGTTATCGCAATCCAGGACGGCTAGCCAAGAAACTCCGAGCTGTTATCGGCACCCAGAGCCTTCCCTCATGGAGCTTGCCGATTCAAATTATCGGAGCAAACATTATTGATGGATTGCTTTTAGCGTTCGGTGCATTTATGTTAACTGCCGGCATTTTGCCTGGTGAAGCAGTTATCGAAGCGAATCCGCCCCTCTGGCTAGGAATTATTTTTCTCAGTCTAATCACTTGCAATCGCGCTAGTGTGGGAAAGGGCATTATGAAATTGGAGGTGGCGGACGCAGCGGCCAGACGCGTGCACCTACCAACCTTCTACTTCTGTGGTTTTGCACGCTTGATGTCAATTGTCTCGCTTTGCTTCGTATACAGTGTTATCGACCAAGGTTTGACTGCCAACCATTTGGACTCAGCTTTGAATCTCACGATTGCGCTCATCATTCTATTGCTTGCCGTAGGCTCAATGGAAGTCTTCATGAACTGGGCGGGAGGATGGAAAGTAGTTCCCAAAAGATTGGTGGTTCCTGAAAGTGAGGAAAAGTCTGTGTTTCGGCGGGCGGTCGCGTTTCGTGCTGCTGCACTAATCGGCATCTCTCTGGTAGTTTCTTGTGTTTCCTACTTCGCCTGCGGGGACCTTCAGAAGCGCATCAACGCAGACCCGACTATCGCCAAAGCTGACGTGATTTATGCCGCAATGGATATTTCAGAAAACGAGATAATTCCTGGCGATCTGCTTGTGACGAAGCGAATCTTGAAGAGACGAGCACCTACCGACGCTGCCAGCAATCTCTCGGTTGTCGTTGGAATGAGGGCCAAATACGGAATTTCAAAAGGCTCGCTCGTCACAGAGAATGATCTCACCAATGAGGACGCGGACGCGAGCGCATCTTTCACAAGCAACTACAAGACGCCTGAAAAATAGTCAGTTCGGGTCTCACAAGCGATTCAATTTCGTTAAACCGAACGATGACAGGATAAAACTCAAAGCGCATAATAGTCCTCTGGTACAGTTTCTGTCGGGCGCCAGTCAATCTCGCCGGCCTCGGCTCCCTTGTATTTCAAAAAGATGTCGGCTAGCTCCTCTTTTTCGATCTTGGGCGGCTCTAACATGCTTGAAAGAGCCCAACGTGCAGCATTGATCGGGTGGAGTTGATTCGTTTTTGTCAAACCGATTAAAAGAACCAGAAGGTGTTTGCATAAGGAGCCTTTCAGTCCGCCGCAGGCCTTGAGATTCTGAGTACAACATGTGTACGCTCCACTGTCAGCGAGCCGGCACGAATAAACAAGCTCCTTGTCAGTTTGGCTCTTTACCACGCCAGAAATACTCGTTGGGGTAACCTGGGAGAACAGTTGAAACCTCTCGCTCTTCAACATGACAGTAACCTTTTTCAACCGCGATTGCTCGAACTGGCTCGACAACTGCTCCATGAATTGCTCGAATGTCTCAACTTTGACTTGATCTAGACGAGCTTTCAATGCGGCTTTCACCGGGTTCAGCCCTTTGTCTATCCATGTCATTTTCTGCATTTCCAACAAAGTCTCGATGGAAATGGCCTGCGGGAATTTCGTCCGCGCATCGAAACTGGCGCGGTCTAGCTTGGTGCCGATCAGGACTGCAGTGGAGAGATCCGCAGCAGTCAGATCACAACTGGACAATACAGCATTGGAAAGATCACAATTTCTAAAGTCAGCACCACCCATGGTAGCGTCTGTCAGGTCGGCGCCGCATAGAAAAGCACCTGAAAAATTCGCCTGTTTAAGAGAGGCCTGATACATATTTGCTCGAGTGAGCAGCGCCTCATGAAAATTGGCCTTATCCAATTTTGATTTCGACAAATCCGCCTGGGTTAGATTGGCTCTTTCGAATGACGCACCTTCCAGACGGAGCCCATTCAATAGTGTTTTCTCTAGATCCGCCTGGCTTAGATTGACTCCCTCCCACGAAACTTGCTCTTTCCAAGATTGTGGTGTCGAATTCCAATCCCTTGTTCCTTGCTCGCCGCCGGTCAGTTTCGGCAACAGGTATGCACGCGCTTTCTCTTCATCTGGTGCAAGGTCATCCGGAGGAGCAGCATCGACGAATTCCGAAAACACGTTTTTCCAGACAGCCAGAGTGGCTTCAGACAGGGCGTCGTGATTCTCCCTGGGCTCGCCATCTACTACCACCTTTATCGAGCCGGCATACAACGTGCCTCGGGGCAACCACTTGCCGATCGCATTGAAAGCTGAAACCATCGACGTTGCCGAATAGTTCTTATCATAATCCAACGAAGCGGCAATAAACGTGCCCGAACTCAGCGATTTGATTTGAGCTAATTGGAAGATTCCAATGTCATTGAGAACATACACTGCAGTTTCGTATTTGGTTGCATCCTTGATTAGTTGCCCGATAGTCTCCAGATTCGCCTGCATATCCAGCCTCATTTCAGTGTCAGTGCTCATCAAGTCTAATTGTGCAAAACCACCGTGATCGATGATCACGGCGGAGAGCATGATATTGCGGTTGCGGGCGAACTATTTCTTAGTCGCTGGTTCAGCCACTGAGACCTTCGTCATGGAATCGCCCTTGCGAAGCTTCAGAACATTGTCCAGACCCTCGGTTACGCGCCCAAAGACTGCATATTGACCGTCAAGAAAACTTGCTTGTCCCAGCGTGAAGTAGAACTGCGAGGTAGCAGAGTTAGGATCGCTGGTGCGCGCCATAGCGATTACGCCGGCGGCATCATGCTTGAGGTGCGGTTTCACTTCCAATGGAATGGTCTTGCCTGAGCCACCAGTGCCGGTACCAGTCGGATCTCCGCCTTGAATGCAGAAATCTTTCTCCCAGCGGTGGAAGGTCAGTCCGTTGTAGAAGCCACGCTCGACGAGATCGAGGAAGTTCTTCGCGGTGATTGGAGCGTCCTCGAGATAGATGCGAACCTTTATCTGCCCTTTGTTGGTTTCCATCAAAACGACAGGATCAGAGTTAGCCATTTGTTTCCTCTCTTTTTCGGTGTATGTACTCAGATGCCATCCCCGAGTAATCGGAGTTGAAGACAGCCAATCGCCTGACCGTCATTTTTTTTCCTCAAGATAAACTTTCGTCATTTTGTCTCCCTGTCGGAGCTTGATGACGTTGTCCATTCCATCGATGACTTGAGCGAATACCGTATAGTCATCATCCAAAAAACTCGTTGGTTTGAAAATCACATAAAATTGCGAAGCACCGGAGTTGGGATCGCTGGTGTGAGCCATTCCCACCATTCCGGCCTTGTCATGGCGGAGTTTGGGCGAGATCTCGAGGGGAATGTGCTTTTTGGATCCACCAGTGCCGGTACCAGTAGGGTCCCCGCCTTGAACACAGAAGTCTCTTTCATAGCGGTGGAAGGTAAGACCGTCGTAGAATCCGTTCTCAACCAGAGCAAGGAAATTCTCGGCCGTTGCCGGCACATCCTCTTTAAATATCTTCAGTTTGAAATTGCCTTTGTCCGTCTCGAAGATCACGACCGGCTCATCCGGTTTTGCCTCTTTCTTGAAGCCCGGAATCAACCCCTTTACAGACGGTGCTGCAAAGGTAGGCCCGAACGAGCTCATGAGAAGCAGAGGCACGATGACGGCACAAGCAACAAGAGCGACCATGCGGCGCGGCCCGCAGATCAGGAACCGATAGATTCTATTAAGTTCGAACTGCCCGCCAGGGGACTGAATTTCAGGTCTGTATCGCATAGAAAACGTGACTCTTATCCTCGAGATTAGAACGAGCCGTAAACGCGGTTGACCTTAGATTGTATCAAGAAGAATGTCTGCGCCAGAAAGTTGCTCAAACCCTACTTAACATCTTTCCCGGAGGTTTCAATCGCCACTTTGGTCCAGTCGATGGCAACTTCCAGGGCTCGAGATATTTGAGAATAGGGCGGAAACATGATTGGAACGAAGAGACTCTTTCGCTCTCGAAGGTTATTGCCGTCACCGAACGCCACCCAGCCGATGGTGTCATCACCAGGCATGATGAGCCTTATGCCCAGCCGTTCGCCTTCGACCTCATGACGACCGCGATCGCGACCAAGAGCAATGCCTAAATCACGTTTGCCATTTTCAGAGGGTGTCATGAGCTCGAAGAAAATCGGCCCAGCCAGTCCGAGAGTTCCCACACCAACTGCTCCCACCGCCACTTTCGCTGGTGGTGATAGCAGTGTATTGTCGTGTTTCTCCAAGGTGGTCTCATTGACTGCCGTGAGATCATCGTTGATGCCCTCACCCTTGGTGGGTTTATCCTTTTCCTTTCTGCTTTTATAAGACATCTTGGGAAACGTGCTCTGAGTTTTATTCGCAGTCTGGTTGCCAGTCTCCTTGCGGGGTTTAATCGGATCGACGATCGCCCCTCGGAGAGGGAGTGCATCGGCCGGTTTAGGCGCAGTTGTATTGACTACCGGCAACTTGGTTCCTATCAGCTCCGTATCAGATGGTTTGATAGCTTGAACATTGTTGCCCAGGACCAGAACCGGCACGTCGCCATCGTTCTTGATACGCACCTTGAAGAAAACCAAGGTATCACCGCGATATCGTGAAAGTGGAGAGGACTGTATCGGAACTGCCTCTGCCGTCACTTCAGTATTCGAGGCACTGCCTTGCAATGGGGCGGGAGGCGGATTCGTCTTGATTCGCTCCCTTAACAGCTCGTCAGTGTTTTGTTCGCGAACTGCCTCACTATCTGTTTCCTTGACGGGAAAGTTCAACTTGGGAGGGTTGGAAGGCTTCGACTTACTGACATCACCATCCGTCACGGGAAGCTCGTCTGCGGGTCCTGGCATCAGAGACGACTCGGGGCTCGGACGATCGTCATCAGTAAGCATCGGTTTCTCGTCAGCTCTGGCATTATTTTGAGCCAGCAGATTTGCACGTCCGGCGAAACGGGACTGACCAGATTTGGCTTGCTGACTGCCACGTGGCTGAGCTTGCCGTCCGCTGGAAGAGTCTGCAGCAAACGCTGCCTGGTTCTGCGTCGAGACTAGCCCTATTAAAGTGGCAAGAACAAACGAAGTCGTGCGGCTACGGGGTAAGTTGAAGTTTTTGATTGATTCCATTAGACGGTGGAGTATAGAGGAAATAATGAGTGAGGACGAAAACTTGACTGTAATAGTTAATCTAGTACAGCCCCAGCCAACATAGTAGTATGCGACGAGCTAATTCGGACATTGAGCCCGTCTCCAGTGAAGAAAAATCTTAAAGGCGCAGCCGAGAATGATTTCAGTCTTATCTGCGCGTGCCGATTAGCTCGTAAGTCACTTGTGCTCTAGGTTTCCCCTCGCCCTGCTTGACTATGGAAATGCGCTCGAGCCCATTAAACTGGGCGCCGCCTGGCACCAACTGCATGACAATTGCTTCCTGAGCCATAGTGTTTTTTATTGGGTGCTGATATCTAATGAAGGCAGTATTTCCAGAAACCTTATCTACAAAGATCTGACTCTTGACGCCGATCTCGTTGGAGAATGCATAACCGGAGTTAGGACTGCCTGTGATGTTCCAAACGTTTTGAGTCTGCTCGGAGAATATGCTGGAAGCACCCGCTTGAAACTGTGCTTGAGCCTGCACGCTTTGACGTCTGCCTCGCACCAACCAGGCACCAAGGAAACCTTGCGGCAGCGCAACGCTCCTGGTCACTCCAGCCTGCAGCGGCGGTCTCTTGGGAGGTGGTTGTTGTACCCGTATTGACTGTGTCTGTGCTTGCTGTGCATTCCCTGATAGCGGCTTGCTCTTGCGAATAGTCGCTTGCATCGGCGCTTGTGGAACAGGAACCATCTCGGGAGCAGGATATTGCGACTGACCCTGATAAGGATCCTGAAGATAGCCGCGTTCCTCGACGCCCAGTTTGAACGGCTCAGCCAGGACAGGGTTGGAGACGACTGCTGTAACACATAAGCTCAGAGACAATGCGGGCAACAGTCGTCGTTTTCTCATTTCTGCTCTCCTGGAATGGTGCCGATTCTGATGTCTCTGATTCCTCGAACAGCCCGGATTGGCGTGCTCGGGTCGAGCTAAGTAATTCCACAATTATGTCATTTTAAACTGTTTTTAGAATCAGCATAGCCCATTCAGGCGAGAACTACTCGCATGAAGTCGGTATGGGCGTGCCCGGCACACTTTATCAGCGGCTGGCTGTTATTATTTTCCGTCTTTGTCGGCGGCCTGGGGCTGCGATGTCTGGGCGATCTCGAGATTCGGGATCTGATCGGAGAAGCCCATGTCCATGAGCCGCTTATAGGCATCCTGTCCAGTGGTTGTGGATGGCTCAGCTACGACGATGTCGACCAGCGGAGAAAGCGCTTCCGGATATCTGCTCTGTTTGATGAAGAGATCTGCCTTGAGCAGCTTGGCTCGGTTTTTCAAACGACTGAACTTGAGCGCGATCTCTTTTTCCTGAGTAGCTTGCAACTTAGTCGCCGGGCTCTTTTCGAAAGCTTTGAACATCTTCCAGTGGGCGTCGGCACAATCCTGCATCCAATCACAGAGGTTGTAAATGCTGTCCTTGAGAGCATCCGGAGAAACAGAGGAAAGTCTGTTGCTCAACTCGATTATGCGAACTTCCGCTTCCTTGGCAGTCAGAGGTAGTTGCTTGTAGAAGTTTTCCCGGGCAGCGGCTGGGTTCTGCACGACTGATTGACTGAATCTTGAAGGCTCGCTGTTTGCTCGACTCTGACCATCAGACGGCAGCGAAGGCAGAGCGCTGAAATTTCCGGGCAGTGGCGCCGCAGGAGTTCTGCCTGGAGTAGCACTCTGTCCAGGAACTGGCGATTGAGCGTGGACTGCAGTGACAGAGATGAAGATCGAGAAAGCGAGGGAGAACCAAACAGCTTGACTACTTTCACGGACTGAGCCTGTACCGGTGAGTCCTGATTTCGTTTTATTAAACATGTTTCTTCCTTTCCTCCACTCCTACCTGGGCACATGTGGCAAGATCTTTGCAATGTAGCTTGATTCTAGCAAACAGAAGCCTATAAAGTCTGTGCTAGGATGAAAGATGCCGCCAGTGGTGGCTTCTCGAAAGCAGCCAATTCAAGTGCTGCTCTCAGGCTTGGCGCGGTGCATTTGTGTGGGGGTATAGTGCCAGCCAATCCGTCGAAACCATATTATTATTTGCGATTTCTAATCGTCGCATTCCTGCTCATAGCAGCTGTCTGTCTGCAAAAAGCCATGGCTGGCGAAGGGGCGAAGCAGCTCGCAGGCAAGACCAGTGATTCCTCCACTCCCGACCAGAAGCGCTCTGCGACCGATCAATTATTCTTTCGAGCAAAGCAGGCGTTCTCTCCTGCAAACAGTTTTTTCCTGGCAGCCAGGCAGAAGCTCTCACTGTCTCAGCCTCAGTCAGATCAGCAACGACGCACTACCGACAATTTTCCAGAGAAGTCTCCCGCTCTTTTGGCTTTCAGTGCAGTCCCCAGGCAAGCTCAAAAATCTGGCGGCGGCCAGGAATCCGTTCAAGAACAGGACAGCGATACCAAGGCTCCGGGCTACTATCGTGTTGAGAAAGACCGGATAGATGACTCGTTCATACACAAGTTCCTCAAGCCAGGGACTTATATGCGGGAGACCGAGATCAAGCCGGGAATGGAGGGCTAT
>CAYTDR010000119.1:0-12814 GCA_964436185.1 uncultured Candidatus Obscuribacterales bacterium
GAAGATTCGATCGAATCCGCAAAATTATTTATGTCCACAGAAGCAATACTCGTTCAAGGAAACGCTAATGGGTCTATTCAAACCCGTTGGAAATTTGACACAAATTGGGCAGAATGTCTGATTAAATAGTACTGCTAGTGGTATTGAACAGCTTTCCAGTTTTTCGTCTTTGGCGCTCTAATCGACAGGCTCGGGGAAAACAGTGATCGAAACGAGACTCTGGATATGCGCAATATCTACACTTGGTTTTAATGTGGAATTGGACGAAATCCGGGTCGTGGAAGCACAAAGCTCGATTACTTTTGATACCAAACACAAGCTCGCAGTTGGATTAGCGAGAAATTGATTTCGAAATTGCAAGCGAACGAAACAACAACATGTGCCGTTGTCTCGAACAAAAACCCAATTACATTACCGTGGATTAGTGCCACGCCCTTAAATCGACGCAAGCGCGAAATTTACCTTTTACCGCTTGTCCTTCCGGTGTCGGATTGGTTAGAGCACCAGTGCTAAGCGGTGCCGGATCAGCTTTTTCCATAGTCTCACGCGTGTTGGTCGCCATCATCTTCTCGGCCAAAGCAGGTGCCAACTGATGTGAGAGTGTCGCCATCTGACTGCCTTTGCCGACGGCTACTTCATCTTTAGGACTCTCGATCAGTTGCAAGAGAACCTCGACTACTTTATAGGCGTCATCGAGTGGCGGAATGGGCGTAACCTCATGTCCGCTGTAGTTGGCTGCATGCTGGAAGAACGCAGTATCCATTGCCATCGGCAAAACTGTGCATACGTGAATATTATTGTAGTTTTCTTCGTGCAACTCTTGTCTTAAACTCGAACTCAAGCCGACAACTCCGTATTTCGCAGCGGCGTAGGAAGCATAGTAGGGTGCAGATATTTTGCCGAGCATCGACGCCACATTGATCAGCGTCCCAAATCCTTGTTCTTTAAACTGGTGAAGCGCCAGGTAACTACCATAGATGGTGCCCATCAGATCTGTCTCTATCACCTTTTGATGATCGATAAGCGGGACCAGCGTGAAAGATCCGACCGCGGCCCCTCCCGCGTTATTTATCCATACATCATAGTGACCGAATTCTGATCTGGCTGCGTCGGACAACATCCGGACGTCTGATTCGTTGCTCACGTCGCAGGCGATGGGCAGAGCTCTTACGCCTTTGTCTCTACAGATGTCAGCCAGCTCGTACAAAACGTTTATCCTGCGTGCTGCCAGAACGACATGCGCTCCTTCATCAGCAAGTCTCAATGCCGCTCCTCTTCCGAAACCGCTGGACGCGCCTGTTATAACCACAACCTTGTCTCGTAAGCCGTCCCTCATATCCATACTCCTTCTATCTCCGCAATCGAGACATAGCACGGATTCCATCAGCGTTTACTACAGCAAGAGCGGAGGCCCTGCAAAAGCCAAGAAGTCAACCAGATAGAGTCGCAAATAGCAGGGTGAGTGAAATTCATAAAGCCGCTGGATGCATACGCCTATTGCGTTAGGCGGACAGCAGGATACTTTTTTCCAGCATCGAAAGAATGTCACTACGCTAATCAGAAGGGAAATGGCTAGAACGCAGGACGGTTTATATGATCTCTCAAATCGGTCCGACCGAGACCGCATGGACGGCGTCGTTTCATTTACCGGGCTTCCCAAAGCTCGATGCTGATGTAGAGACTCATGTTTGTATAATCGGCGCAGGCATTGCAGGTATCACAATCGGATATCTTTTAGCGAGATCAGGACTTGGAGTAGTTATCGTCGATGACGGGCGACTGGGGGGTGGAGAAACGTGCCGCACCACTGCTCACCTGTCGAACGTAATCGACGATCGCTACTCTAAAATTATTCGAGAGCACGGGGTAGATAACGCGCGTCTGGCATTCGAAAGTCATAACGCGGCTATCGATTTTATCGAAACGAACATTCAGCGCGAACGCATAGACTGTGACTTCGCACGAGTAGACGGGTTCTTGTTCCGAGGGGAAGGTGAGGAGAAAGTTCTTGACGATGAACTACTAGCCCTCAATGAAATCAATTTCCCTGGTTTTTCATACTTACAATCCACCCCGCTAGCAAGACTTGCCGATCGACCCTGCATTAGGTTCCCTCGACAAGCACAATTCCATGTTTTAAAATACGTGCAAGGGCTGACCGACGCGTTTTTATCTGCTAACGGCCGAATCTTCACCAACACTCATGTGGAAAAAATTGAGGATGGCGAATTTGCCAGAGTGACGACAAGCAGTGATCACGCTATAAAAGCCAAGTTCGTAGTGGTTGCCACCAATTCGCCTATTTCGGATCTGGTGAAGATCCACACCAAACAAGCCGCTTACAGATCGTATGTGATTGGTGCGAAGGTTCCCAAACAGAATAATAATGCTCCGGGACTGTTCTGGGACACCGAAGATCCTTATCATTACGTTCGCTTCGCTCCTTTCGATGAGAACTACAATTTAGTCATTATTGGCGGAGAAGATCACAAGACCGGTCAGGACGACAATGCTTCGGAACACTTTGATGTGCTCGAGGGCTGGGCGAGGTCTTTGTTTCCAGAAATTGAAGAGATAGCGTACCGCTGGTCCGGACAGATAATGGAGACTGTAGATGGTCTCGCTTTCATCGGACGAGATCCTGGACATGCGCAAAATGTCTTCGTTGCCACGGGCGACTCGGGAATGGGCATGACACACGGCACCATCGCGGGAATGTTAATCAGCGATTTGATCAAAGGACAAGACAATCCCTGGACTGAACTCTACGATCCCTCGCGCAAACCATTGAGAGCGGCAATGACTTACCTGCGCGAAAACGTCAATGCAGTTGCTCAATACACCGACTATGCCAGGGCACCGGATATGACACCGGCTGATGTTCCAGCAGGTGAAGGAGCTGTGCTTCGAAAAGATGGTTCGTTAGTCGCGACGTATAAGGACGAGAACGGACAAATCTATGAATGTTCCGCTGTGTGCCCTCATTTAAAAGCGATCGTGCGCTGGAACAATGCTGAGAAGACATGGGACTGTCCTGCTCATGGGTCTCGCTTTCGGCCTTCGGGAAGAGTAATCAACGGCCCAGCCAATCAGGACCTTCCGCCTTGTATTTCGGATGACCCTGGAAATGGCTGTAAACATGGCTAGTAAATTGGAGAGCATTTCAGGTAAGTAAAATGGAAGTTCAGTCTCTGTGCGTGCACGATCACCCATGTTCGATTTACGAAAACAATGAGGAACTAAAACAACAGTCTGTGCCCTATTTGCAAGCTGGGCTTCTCGCAGGTGAACAGTGCATTTATTTCTTGTTCGATAATACAAAGGAATTCGTCGTCGATGCGATGCAGGATGACGAATTTGATGTGCAAAAGTATCTGCAAAGTGGTGCTTTCAAAATTGTACATACTTCACAGGTTCATCTCCTAGGCGGTTTTTTCAGCACAGAGAAGATGATGGATTACTGGAATCTCGCGGTAATCGAGGCTCACGAAGAAGGGTTTGAGTCTATGCGGGCGGTGGTGGAAATGACCTGGGCACTTTCAGGCAAACCAGGATGCGAAGCTCTGGCAGCATACGAGGCCCATCTGAACAAATTCATTGAGACGATGAACATCTCCGTCCTCTGTGCTTACAACAGGAGGAAATTTTCTCCGGAGTTGCTGAAAGCAATCATTCATGCCCACCCTTTGGTGATCAGTGGAAACCGGGTTCTAAGGAATCCTAACGTGATTCCTGCGGAGCGTTTTGTGCAGGGTGATGCCGAACTTGATGTGCAGGCGACTCTCGATAACCTGGAGTTGATAGAGCAGCTAAACACACTCAACAAGTCGCTCGAGATACAACAAGAGTATTCGAAAGTCATATATGATGAACTTTTGAATCTGTCGAAGACCGTATCACATGAGCTGCAAGAGCCACTAAGTGCGGTGGTTAGTTACCTCCGCCTTCTGTCTGTCCGATATAAATCAAGATTGGGCGAGGATGCGGATGAATTCATCGACAGGAGCGTGACCGGCGCGCTGACAGCGTCGCGAATGATCGATGATCTCTGGGTGTATGCGCGCATTGACGCACCGCAATACTCTGGTGATTACAGAGAGATCGATTCGATGAAACTGCTCGATGTCGTGCTTGAGGAGTTGAATGAAACTATCGAGAGGACACGGTCGAAGGTGACATGTTCAAACCTGCCACGTCTATCGACATTTCCGAAACATCTCAAGTTCATATTTTCTGAACTTATAACCAATGCCACTAAGTATGGTGGGCTGCGACCGGCTATCCAAATTTCGTCCGCAAGAATTGAGGATGGTTGGCAATTCGCAATTAAGGATAGCGGAATTGGAATAGATCCAATCTACTCAACGGAGATCTTCCATATGTTCCGGCGACTTGGCAAGAGACCCAGCGAGACTGGCTCAGGCATGGGTCTGGCCATTGTAAAGCGTATGGTTGAGCATGACGGTGGTAAAATATGGTTTGAATCGACCCCTGGTCATGGCACCACGTTTTTCTTTACGTTGTTGGATGAAGGGGCGATCAAGTTGGCTGGCGATGAGACGATACAAGTCAAAGATCCACGCCGACACTTTCTGCAGTTGCACAAGAGATTGGCAGGATAATGCCCCGAACAACTATCTCCCATGATTATCCTCCTATGGAGGCGAAAGTCAGCGCGAAGCTGCCGGAAGGCAAGCAATGGCAATATGAGCCGAAGTGGGATGGCTTCCGCTGCATCGCCTTTCGTGAAGGCGAAGAGGTGGAGCTGCGCTCGAAAAGCGGTCAGCCGCTCGGTCGATATTTCCCCGAAGTGGTAGAAGCTCTGAAAAAACTCGAGCCGGAAACGTTTGTTCTCGATGGTGAGCTTGTAATTCAGATCGGCGATTCATTCTCGTTCGATGCGCTCCTGCAGCGTATTCATCCGGCAGAAAGCAGAGTCAAGCACCTGTCCGAGTCAACGCCTGCGACATACATCGTGTTCGATCTTTTGGTTTCCGGGACTGGCGATGTTTTGGTCGACAAAATCCTTGCGGAGCGCCGCATTGCGCTGGAGGAGTTCGCTGCCCAGTATCTCAAATTGCCTAACGTCATACTTTCGATTGCCACGGATGACCCGGAGGGCGCCAAATCATGGTTGACGATGCCAGGAGTGTTTATTGACGGAATAATTGCCAAACGCACGGATATGTCCTACCAGAGCGGCAATCGCACAGGCATGATGAAGGTGAAGCGAAACAGAACCGCAGACTGCGTCATAGGTGGCTTTCGCTACGCCAGTGGTTCCGACGAAGTGGGATCGCTATTGCTGGGACTGTATGACGAAGATGGTGAATTGCACCACGTCGGCTATTCATCCGGCTTCAAAAGCATCTACGATAACAAGCTGACTCAGCAACTCGAGAGCATGAAAACCGACAAGTCGTTTACAGTCAACGTTCCCGGCGGTCCGAGCCGCTGGAGCACTAAACGCAGTACTGAGTGGGTCCCGGTGGAGCCGAATCTGGTTGTGGAAGTGAAATTCGATCATGTAAGCGATGGGCGCTTTCGCCATGGCACGAAAGTGCTTCGGTGGCGTCCGGAGAAGGCTCCCAAGCAATGCACTATTGAGCAGATGCAGTCGTAATCCGGTCATGTCCGGAAAAGCCGCCCAGGTCAATGGCGGATTGTTTGGATACATTACTGGGGCAGTGCTTAGAAGCATTTTCTGGGCATCCCAATAACGCCACACGACGCTAAATGAAAGTCGACCTACCGTAGATTCTGATACTGTTCTCGGTGCCTCGAGATAAGTGGCCGTTTGCTCAATTTCGCTTTGCTTGAGAAACGTCGTTTCAACTCATACACTGGGAACAGTATCAATTTAGCTGTAGGTTCGGCAATCGATCATGGTCCTGTAGCGTCAATCTGCGTCGAAAGAGCTTCGCGTTAGGGCTTTGACTCAGGCATTATTAGATAACCTGGAGACGTCGTGGTGGCGGCGGTGGTTAGACTGAGACGTCGTTTAATTTCAGGAAGAGCGGCTCTTGCTGCGTCTTCGCCGGCTTTGATGGCACTGGCGATCAGCTCCGGTTCGTTAAATGTCTCCAGGGGTACATATTGAACCTTTGGCTCGATCAGGATATCTGCATCGGACACAGCCTTACCTTCGACTTCAGCCATGACTACGCTGGTGATTCTGTCAACATACGCAGTGATATTCGGAAAACCTTTTTCTGGAACCTTGTTCAGATAAGAGTGAAGTTTTACTGCCACTACCAGTGGAGCCCCAGCCGCTTCTGCTAGTTGCGTCGGGAGGTTGCTTCTGATACCGCCATCGATGAGCAGAGCGCCATCAATTTTCACTGGTCGATAAAGCATTGGCACGGTGCAACTCGCCTGAACCGCTCTCGATATGCTTCCTTTTACCATCCACACCGGTTTCGTGTCGACGAGATTGACTGCGGTGAAGGCAGAGGGAATCTTCAGATCCTCGATATTGCGGACGTCCGGTGGGAGGTGTTTGTCAATGAATTTTGCCAGCGATTTGCCGCTGAATAATCCAATAGGTGGGCTAAATGGTGTCAGCATACGGATAAATGTATACCGAGGCACATACAGCATGCTTTGAAGGGCCCTTGGCCTAGGGAAGAAGGCTTTTTGCAATTTCTTGTTCAGGAAGAGGCTTTCGATCTCTTTTACTGGCACCCCTGCCGCATATAAAGAGCCAACTATCGCGCCGCAGCTATTAGCTGAGATGAAATCGGGCTTGATTCCCTCCGCTTCGAGGACTTTAAGAACTCCAATATGGGCAGCGCCTCGAGCTCCTCCTCCAGCGAGGGTCAATGCTAATTTCGGCGCTGTGCGTGGTTCAACCACTGCAGACGGTGCTCCACTTGGAGCTCGTTCCAGTGCCTCTTCCTGAGGCGACGTGGACGAGGGAGCGATAAGCTTATCGGCTGTGTTGTATGTGTTTTGATTATCTGAGGTCTTTTCTTCCTTACTGTCTGCAGGAGGCAAGGCTCGCACTTCATGCAAATTGTCGGATTGTTTTATGCCCTCTCCATCCAGCTTTCGCGCTGTCGCTATTGAAGGCGTTTCCTGCGCGAGAACAGTACTTTCGAGATTGGTCTCGGCGGCCTCGGACGAAGTTTTTGACTGTTTATTTTCCTTCGCCGGAGGGAGTGCGCGAATCTCATGCATGCTGTTGGTTTGCAAAACAGCGGTTTCGGCAACATTTATCTTGTCTTTAGCCGACACCGCGAGACCTTGCGACAGGAAAAAGCTAGCAAGCGCAAGTAGGTGGATACTTTTATTCTGTTGCATTTTCGTTTGCTCTTCAATGGCGCAAGAATGATCCCTCGAGTCGATGTGGATCTTTATGTATTGCGCGCGGGGAATCTTAAGCTCAGCCAGTAGTTGGCGTCAAGGACCACAGTCCGTATGATTTTCTTTCATCAGGCGAATAGCCTGATTCTCCCTCTCCATGAATATGTTTGTGTGCTGACCTCGCTCATGCTCCGGGGGTGATGGTAATCTAAAGATTGGCGAGGCGGGAGCTAATGATCTTGAGTTCGGCCCGAGCCAAACTGTGAAGTGGCCTTGGGCTCTCCAGTCTTCAGTAATGAAGAATTCGGTGAAAATTAGCTAGATTGCCAACCAAGGATTGTTCCGCTGCAAGGAAAAAATTCTTTAAGAGTAAAACGCGATATGAAACGCCGAAAGACAATCGTTAAGGTGAATCGAGCTCCTGAAGGGCTGTTTTATCTGCCGAACTTTCTCGATCGGCAGGAGGAGTCGGCTGTTGTTGAAAAGTTCGCGGAACTCAACTTCAATCCTTACGATCATCATGGTTTCACTTCTAAACGCGAAATCGTTCATTACGGTGGCGCTTCCGGCTACAAGGTGAGTGGTCCTGAGCCGACCGGACCGATGCCTGAATGGTTAGAGACGCTGCGCCAGCGGTGTATGGGGCTAATCGATTTGAGCACGGATGAAGTAGCATTGACGTTGGTAGCACATTACCCTTCAGGCGCGGGGATTGGATGGCATCGAGATGCTCCGCAATTTGGCCTTACAGTCATAGGTTCTTCCTTCGGTTCCACGGCGGTGATGCGATTTCGACGCTTTCTCCAGGGCGATATCGAGGAACTCTATCGAATTAATCTCGCTCCAGGATCCGCTTACATCATGAGCGGTGCATCGCGTTCTGTCTGGCAGCACAGCTTGGTACCAGTTTCAGCGGCGAGATACTCAATCACATTTCGGACACGAAAAGAAATAGTCACTGACGTCGAATTAAGGCAGACTCCCGAACAGATCAAAAAGCGTCTTCTTGCGCTTGGAATGCAGTTTTCAGCAAGTATCGACTGTGAGGATGAGCCACAACAACTTCAGTTGTGGTAGTAGCTTGACTCTCTAAGGATTTTGCTTCATAGCATGCGCAGGCATCGATAATCCTGTAGGCGCTAAAACAAGACTAGAGGGCATGGAGTGGTTGGGTTAATTTTGACCAACTTAATCTTGGTCTACCTTATTGAGAAGGAGAGCCAACATGCCAGTAATTCAGGATAGAGAGACCAAAACTGTCTCTCCAGCGACAAGCAGGAAAGTTTCTCCTGCTGGTGCGATCGCTATTACGCTGCTTCTTATGACGTTAATCGTGCTCATGCTCGTGATTGTCGGTGAGTTGCGATTTCCTGTGCCGCTTGGGATCGAAAGACCTGTGCTGACTCCCATGCCGATTATGCAGGGACGGGCACCATTGGGAATTCCGTCGGTAAACGCATTCGAGGACCGCAAGACGCTTCCAAAACGCCCAGGTCAACCGGCAGGCGATCACGAACCGCCTGACCCCACAGCGCCATTGCCTGCGCCACTACCGGCGCCACTACCACCACCGATGTAGACGACGAGGTAGCTTAGTTGGGCGAGCTATTTTCCGAAATTCATTTTTGTCCAGTCGATAATTACTGGGGAGTCTGCCGACTGTTTTGAGCTGGTCGGGGTCCTCATTGGTGTCTTCTGTGCTTTCTTGGGGGGCGTTGTGATGGGTTTTGGCTTCGGTTTCGTTTTCTTGGTGCGCTCTTGAACGAGGCTGTTATGCTGGTGGAGTGGGCGATCGGTTGTTTTGATTTTTTCTTTTTCGGGTGGATTTGCGGTAACAGTTTTCTTGGAACTGATGTCGTCTTGGTTTGAATGCTTTATTGATGGCCCGGGCTTCTTGTCGCTTTCACCTTTTGATTTTGCTCCCGAAGGTGCCGCGCTTGAACCGTCCTCGGTGCCTATTTCTTCGTCGATGATCTCATCACCTTCTATGGTGTCATCTGCCGGCGTTTGCGGAGTGGCTGAATTAACAGTTTGAGCCTGTTTCTCGTGTTTTGGAAATGGCGGTATGCCCATGATTGCGCAGATTGTACAGGCAATCGAAAGCGGGATGATGATGATTAGTGCGATTAATATGCCAGGAGGAGCGGACTTCTCTGAAGTCTCACCAAGATGGCGCAGTTTATTTCTGTCGGGTCTGGCACCGGATTTGGAGTCATCTTTTGCAGTTTCGTTTACACTAGTTCCTTGCCAGATTTCGTTGGCGAGTCCAGTATTTTTTATGTCTGCCTTGGCCCTGGCGCGGACCTTGCTGAGCGGGTCTCGGTCGTTTTCCGAATTATTCACCGCCGGCGGCAAATTAATTGTTACATTGTCCGTTCGATCTGTAATGCCCATAATATGTGCGGCGACATCTTTGCCAGTCGCTGCTTGTGAGTTGTCTACTGATGGTGCTACTCGTTCTTTCCGGGGAAATGCGCCCTTCAGACTGCGTGGACTCTCCGGCAGCTCGGAGCGATTTGCACTCTGTGGTGTGAGCGTATCAGTACCGAGTGGGACGACTTTAGAAGATGAGAATATTGGGTCAGTTGCATCCATCGCATCCATTTGTGATGCCGTCGCGGTCAACGCCTTGAGCAACTCTGTAGCAGTTTGGAATCGATCGTCGGGATTTTTTTCCAGGCATCGGTGGACTATGGACGCCAGTTGTCGAGATACGGCGTTGCGGAAGACAAGTGGGTTGGGATTGGATTTGGTTTGCATGTGCAGGATCTGCAACGCATTTGCGCCTGTGAATGGCGGCGAGCCCGCAAGGCACTCATACATAACGCATCCAAGTGAGTATAAGTCCGAGCGATTGTCTGTTTTTTGTCCCATACATTGCTCGGGGCTCATGTAAGGCGGACTGCCGAGGGCAAAGCCGGTTGTGGTGAGACTTTGAATCGTTCCGCCGGTTTCGTCGAGGACCTTGGCGATTCCGAAGTCGAGCAGCTTCACGTAGCACTCTTCATCGATCGTTTGCAGCATGATGTTGCCGCACTTAATGTCGCGATGGATGATGTTGTTCTTGTGGATGAACTGAATTGCTTTGCATGTTTGAGTGAATATGGTGACAAACTCGGGCGGGGTGAGCGTATGTTTCGATGCGAGAGTTTGATCGAGACTTTCGCCCTCCACGTATTCCATGACGAGATAAGGTTCGTTCATCTGGCTGAATCCATAGTCGAAAACCGATATCAAGTTAGGATGCGTGAGCTGGCTTCCCGCCTTCGCCTCTTGCTCGAATCTGGATCTGCTCACCTCATCAACGAGAAGAGCGGCATCAAGGAGTTTTATGGCTACCAACTTGCTCAGTTTGGCATGGCGTGCCTTGAGCACCAGTCCCATGCCGCCTCTGCCGAGTATCTCCAGAATTTCGTAACGCCCACCCAGTAAATCTGAGAGTTCGTCATCGTCTATCTTTTGGCGAGTGCTAGTTGTGTGATCGTCGTCATTAAAATTGGCCATATTGCCTTACGAATCCTAGTAATAAACTATGATCTACTGCTCCTTCTTGCCTACATGCCCCCGAAAATGATTGATCAAACGGCGGGACACCGTTTTCGCTTGGGTGCCGGTTTGAATCGAGGTGAACAAGTGGTACGTTAAACTCGCAGATGAACGATATATCGAAATATTTTAGCGATCAGATTCGGAACTTTCGAATGACACTACACGGTGAATTCCTTCTACGGTCGTGCGCGTCGAGCAAGCTCCAATCGTCGACGCTTTCGGGTTTGTTGAAACGCCGGCTCTCCATCGCGCTTTTCTTGTCTGGTATGGCGGTAGTTAGTTGCGTACTGCCCGTGATGGCAAGTCAAACCAGATCGAACGGCATAAATTGCGATATCGACCGCACGTTCGATAAATTTGCACGCGGCAAAATCTTGTTGGCGGAGGCCGAGAATGATTCTGGTCCGTCGCACTGCGAGCATCATAAACTCAAGCGGGTCAAGTTCGTCAATCATCATTGCACTGTTCTCATGCCCAGGCAGTTCGACAGAAAGTTCGAGAGTGCAGGAACAGGCGCGAAGGTCGGCACATACTCCGGTGGCGACTATCCCAATGGGACGTTGATGCTCACGTGTGCGTCAGTGCCTCAGAACTGCGCTGCAAGCACTCTCCTGCTCGATCGTATTGCTACCGACAAGAGGTCTATCAAGCAAGTGAAGAACGTGACGGGCTGCCAGATGGACGGAACTCCCGGAAGGCAGTTCGAAGTCATCACAACGAGGTTGAGCCCTCACCATTGCGGATTGATAAAAGGCGTTGTATTGGGGCAGAACCTTTACCTGCTGTCGGCGTTCGGAACCAAGCCATGGTTGGAGTCAGCACTTGTTGACCGGTTTTTCAATTCCCTCGAAATTGATCGAGAGAGACGATGACGTGCTCCACGATAATGACTGTGAGCCGTTTGGTCCGGAGCGTGGCGCCGTGATCAAGAGCCGCAGTCGAATTATACGAAGTCTTGTAGCTATGGCGATTCTCATACTGTATTTCGAGAACCATTGCTTGGCAGCGTCATCGCCGCCTTCGAACACTGTTGTGGAGACCGCGGAACCGGCAGCATCCGATGCCTCATCCGTACCTGAGGCGGAGAAAAAGGGCGCCAAAGTTTTTATGTGGAAGGCAACCAGGGGTAAAGACGTTGTTTATTTGCTCGGTACCATCCATGGTGCGATCGGTAAATTCTATCCGTTGCCTGGAGTCGTCGATCGTGCCTTCGAAATTTCCAAGCATTTAGTAGTCGAGGTGGATATCACCAAGGTGCCATCGTCAACAGTGTCGGCATTGGTGGCTAAGGTATCAAGTTACACACCTCCCGATCGCCTGAGTCTTCACCTGTCACCCGAGACCAAGAAAGTGTTCGGGGATTATCTGAAGTGGTCGGGTGAGAGCTGGGCTATGTATGAGCAATTCAAACCATGGTATGCGGCCAGGTTGGCTTCTAATTCGAAGAGATGGGTCGACATTGATTTCAAGTCATCACTGGGACTCGACCTCTATTTTATCGGTCGAGCAGAAGAACTCAAGAAGAATGTTCTTGATCTGGAAACCGCCGAGCTCCAAATACGGTGCCTTTCCGACATGTCAGATAAGGCGCAAGACAAGGTGCTGCACTCTACTCTGCAAGGGTTGATTGACTCAAACTCTTTGATCCAGGGTTTTCTTGACGCCTGGAAGACTGGTGACGTCGATAAAATGCAAAAGCTCTCTTTTTCGGATCTGGCGAAATATCCTGAACTGCTCGAGTACGATAAGCACTTATTGGATGATCGCAATGTGGGCATGGCGAACAAGATCCTGCAGTTCCTGGCAAAGAATCCCGGTCCCTATTTCGTTGCTGTAGGTTCCGCGCACATGGTTGGGACAAAAGGACTTGTGTCGCTCCTCAGGGCGAAGGGTTTCGATGTGCAACAGCAGTATGACACTCCTGAGGAGCCCGACATAAAGGTGGCTGCCAAGACTGCGA
>CAYTDR010000120.1:0-12792 GCA_964436185.1 uncultured Candidatus Obscuribacterales bacterium
GAGGATGGTGGGCTCAGCGAAGTTGCCTTAGACAGCTCGCACCAACGAATTGATGAGCTGCTCAAAACACTGCCACAATATACGGTGACAGCATTGAGCGACAAGGTTTTCGAAGAGCATCATGCTCTTGCAGAGCAACTCAATCAGCAGGCTGCCTGGTCTAGCTTCGAGCTGACGCTGCCAGGATTCGAATAAACAATCGGATTTGCTTTTAGCTGAACAGAGCGATGGTTTGTTCGATCAAAATCGTTTGGTAGACCTTGGCAATGCAGCTCAATTTAAGGTTCCTCTTTGCCGCGCGAATGGAAGTTCATTCGCTTGAAAACTACGATCAAGGGGCTTCATGTTTTGAAGTTGGTAAGAGAGTATGATCAACTCATTTAAAATATTTTTTGCATAGCTTGCCTGCTATAAGGAGTTTGCATGAGCACTTTGGTAGTTATTGGTTATGACGACATGTACAAAGCAGACGAAGTTCGCCTAACTTTGCTCAAGCTGCAACAGGATTATCTAATCGATATGGAAGATGCAGTGGTTGCGGTGAAGAAGCAAGATGGCAAAATCAAGCTTCATCAACCTGTCAATCTGGCAGGCATGGGAGCAGCCCACGGCTCTCTCTGGGGCTTGCTAATTGGCGCAATCTTCTTGAATCCGTTTCTAGGCGCAGCCGTTGGCGCAGCGTCAGGAGCCATTTCCGGAGCATTGACAGATATCGGCATCAATGACGATTTCATGAAAGAAGTCGCAGAAACTCTAACACCTGGAACCTCAGCGCTTTTCGTTCTCGTTAAGAGTGCGACACCGGATAAAGTTGCAGAGCATATGAAAGGTACCGGAGGCCACATTCTGCAAACCTCATTGACTCACGAAAACGAAGAGAAACTGCAGTCAGTTCTCGACAACGCGAAGAAAGTAGCCTCTGCCTAGTTTTTCATAGCTACTATCCCATACGATGAGCGCCGAACGGCTTTGCATGTTCGGCGCTCATGTTTTTGTTGCTGGTTGAACGCCCGGGACGAATTCCCTTCGCAAATGAGCGAACGTGAAAGTACCTTTCGCCGCCTCACGTACCGCCACTTCGCGATGCTAGATTACAAGCCTTCCGCCGAGCTGATTGATACTGTCTTGCACTTTCTGGTCCCGAGCCTTAGCCTCTACGCCGTGATCGTAGAGCCAGTTGATCAAAGCGTTGAGAATGGATGGTCGGAGAAAAATCGTCTCGAGCTGCAGATGTCCGTAGTTTCCGCGCCAGGAGAGAGTTTGATCGTCGGAAGGCATCGCATTGGTCAGATCGGTGACATGTTTGGCAGAGACACAACTGTCGGTGCTGCCCTGCAAAATTAGTACAGGCAGGTGATTGCTCACGCCCTTGCCCCAATCCGCTGTTTTGGAAACAAATTCATCGGTTGCCAGCAAGTTGAGAAGTGGGACCGACTTGAGGATTAATGGATCATCCAGCATCTCGTTTACGACGTCGGTTCTGTCCGAGACAAGGTTATGGATGAACGAATCAAGATTGACTGCATGGCCGGGAGCCACGATAGCTTTGACGCCTTGCGCAACAGTGCCGTGTCCAACGTACATCTTCGGATTGACTTTAACTGCCGGTGCCGACAGGATAATTCCGTCTACGAGGTCCTTGAATTCGGATGCGAGCTTCACCGCAAATGTGCAGCCAAGGCTCTCTCCCATGACGATCAACCGCCGCCCCGGATACTTTAGCCTCACGGCTCTCACAATTTTGACCAGGTCGTCATAACTTTTGTGATGGCTGATTTTTGTCTTGTCATCTTCAGCAGTGCTGAATTTATTGTCGGGATCAAATTTGCATCGACCAAAACCACGCATATCCATCGAGACGACGCCGATCCCATTGACTGCCAACATACGGGCGAGCACTCGATATCTCCGTCCATGCAACGTCAGTCCGTGCACACCGATTACAATCGCATTCGGAGTGTGATTCACCGGCATCCACTCATAAGTCGGCAGTTGCGAAGCTGTTGTGAATTCACCATCTTGCTTGTAACTGTATTTCGCAGCCAGCTCAGGACTGACTGTCTCTGTGTACTGTGACGGCATGGTGCTTTCGCACACCTGTTTGCTAACTGCCTCAGCATCCGGCGAAACTGTTGGAACGTTCGAATAGGCTGGTGAAAATACCAATTGGGTGGCGCTTACGAGCAGCGCTGTTAGTAGACTCCGGTTCATTTCATCTCTCGCTCACAGGTGTTGTGGCTAAGTCTACAACGAATCGATGTATGATTTGGATTTAAAAATACCAACCTGAATACCGCTCACGAAAGCCCCAAGATTCGAAACGCAAACTCCGCATCAGAGCGGAAAGAAAGCGCGATCCACGGAGCAGGCGGACGATATTTGTCAGCGTACCGACGAACGCTAACACAACTGAATGATTGCGAGGCAACGCTTGTCTCAGTCAGTGCGAAAACAGTTTCGGCTCGAGAGTTTTTCTGCAGTAAAGCGGATGGCAAGGTTTGCCCGTCAGGTTGACGTCCAAACAGTGCGGTTTGCAAAAGGGAGCGATGAGCGAAAGGACTGATGCGTCTCTATCTAAATGCGATCCGTGGTTCCCCCATGCCACTACCACAAGTGCGCTTCGAGCAACCGCTTCCAAAATAACTCGATCGTTCTCGTTGCCGACAGGAGCGGAACACGATCTCAACAAGGTAGGCGTCGGCGCCTTGTGCGCGAAGAGATTGACTACCTCGAGCCTCCCGTACCCCCACCGGTCAGCAAACCCAATACACCTTCTGATCGTTGGATCGTTTTTCGACTCATCTGCTTGGTTCGGGTTCAGCATGACGAATAAAACAGAACCTTCGCGCCGAGAGACTTCTCGCCAAAGAAGATAACGATACTGATGGGTGCCATCGAACATCGCACCACCGGTGCCACCATGCCTTTCATTCATGTCAATCATGCAACACCTCTGAGACAGGACCTCCGGGTTCAGAAGCCGCCACTCAATTTAATGGAAATGTCAGGACGTGCCTTGCGCAGCAGTTCTATCGTATCCGTTGATACCTTGGGCACGTGATGTAGCTGCAGCTCCCTCAAGCTCTTCAGATTCTTCAACTCGAGAACAGCGCGATTGTCGCACACCGGATCGTCAAAGACGCCTAACGTATGAATAGATGAACCTCTGAGCGCCTGAACCTTTGGCTCCGAAAGTTCCGACAAGTGGAAAACAAAGGTCCCCAACTGCGGTGAACGAGACACCTTCTTCAATTGCTCTGCACTAAGGATGACGCGAGAAGTGTGTAATATGGTGTATCCAGCCAAAGTGTTTGTCAGAGCGTTCGGCATTTTGACTGAATCAAATGATTCGATAAATAAGCTCTCCGCTTTCAACATTGCTATCGCCTTGAAAAATTCAACGGGTCTATTCCTGCAATCCACCGACAACATGTCCAGGTCAGGAAGGCTTTTCAGGCTCAAAATTCCCTTTGCTGTAATGTTCCTTGCCATGATCAAATTGAGATTTCTTAAAGTCTTTACCTCTTTCAAGTAATCAAGCCCGCGATCGGTTATCTGCGTCTTGCGGATGTTAAGCCATAGCAGCGGAAGTTTTTTCAGATGTTTGAGCGCATCATCTGTAATACCATAACAACCGTCGAGCTGGAGTGCCTTCAGTTGATGCATGCGGGCGATATTCACGAAGGCTTCATCAGTGACTTCAGTGTCCGTGAGATCGAGCGACTGGAGCCGAGGGAGGTCTGCAATATACTCCAGGCCGGCACCGTCGAATCGCGCCCGTGCAACATTGAGTGCGCCTAAATCTGTTCTGTCCTTCAATACTTCCATCGCCTTTCGATCGACAAGCACATTGCCCGGAGACGCGGCCTGCAAGGAACCATCCGCCTGATTGATGAACTGAAAGTCAGCTCTCTCCATAGCCATCTGCTGATCGATGTGCGGAAGCTTCATATCCTCGATGCGAGCGTTCTTGCGAGTTGATTTGCGCTTTTTCTTAGCCACCGTCGGGCCGCTACCGTGTCACCAACGGACAGAAGCATCGCGTATCCGGCGATGAAAAACAGGGTTACGGAGAATGTAATCAATGCCACACGAGGCGACAGTCCAGCCGCCTTCACATGCGCCACCACGCGCGCTGATGCACTTTTGCTCAAATCCATGGATGCATCTGCCTTCTCGATATCCTGTTGCACGACAGCCAATGCCCGCTTCAACTCTTCCATGCTCTGATATCGATCGTCCGGATTCTTTTCAAGACACTTCCTCACCACGTTCTCCAGCTCGATTGGAGGAACATTCCCCATTGCCATGTCGCTCATGGCGGGCACTGGCGCTGCCGAGTGCATGGATATCAAATTCAGCACGTCTTCGCCATCAAACGGCACTCGACCGGTCAAAACCTCATACATCAGGCAGCCCAATGAGTAGAGCTCAGATCGTGCGTCGAAAATCATGCCCAACGCCTGGTCTGGTGACATGTACTTAGGTGTCCCAACAAGCGTTCTTCCCTGAACCATTGTGGAGGCTTGATTGCTTATCATCGCCGCGATGCCGAAATCGATCAGCTTTACCGTTGGATTGCCGCTGTTGTCCTTGACGACAAGAACGTTCGAGCACTTTATGTCTCTATGGAAAACGTTGACCGCGTGACCGTGCGCGAGCGCGTCAGCGAGTTCGATGAAGAACCTGATTGCAAGGGGAAGATCAGGCGGCCCGTGCTGTCGCAGATAGCGATCGAGCCCGAAGCCGGCAAAATACTCGAGCACCATATACGGAGTGCCGGCATCGACTACTCCGAAATCGATAATGCTAATCACATTTGCATGCTTGAACTTCGCAGTAGCAATGGCCTCCTTCTGAAAGTTAACGCGCGCCTCATCGGTCATATCGAAAAGTACCTTCACGGCCACTTTCTTTTCGAGATGTTTATCCCAGCAAAGGAATACAGTTCCAGCACCGCCTGAGCCCAACGTCTTCAAAGGACGATAACGATCGACGGGGAATCGGGAAGGATCCACAACGACCTCTTCGTCAAAATCATCATCGTCCTCGTACTCGAACTTCCTATTGCGGACTTCAGATTCCTCGACGACACCATCGATTTTAGTCTCACGTCCGATGTGTCTCACCGATTTGCCCGCATCTCGATGGGAGTATGCAAGCGCGACAATCGGTTCCGGCACCTCGCAGTGGCAAAGATTGTTGCGAAAGACCCACTGAGTCAAACTTCCAACTCTGCCGCCGCCAATTCGCTCACCACATTTTGCGCAAATGCTGGCAACCAACTCTTCATCGACATCCAGCATGTCACAGTGACAGATAGCGATCCACTGTGTGAGCGAACCAACAGCTTCGGACTTCTTTTGCCCGCAGAGGGCGCAGACGTTTAGTTCAGTCGGCAATTCGCTCTGTTCCTCTCATCTTGTTCTGATTGATTCTCAACAAGCTCATTTCAACGGCACCATAGTTAGAGTCAAGAGTGTCTGATTGGTGGCGAACTCGAGTCACTCCGCATGCAGCTACCTCGCCTGTCGCCATTGATGCGTCTCAGCGCCTATCCTACTGATCGCTGCAATTAGCTCCATTGAAATCATTGCAGTCATCGGCCGTCTTCTCCTTGCGTAAAATCATGTATCTCGATATCCGGACGCTCTTTTCTTAGCAACTTGAACGCCTCAAGTGGAACCTGGGGGCATCGTTGAATGTAGACTTGCTTGAGACTCTTGAAACGCCGTAGTTCCAGAAACGCCACTTTTCTTATGTTCGGTTCGCAGGACAGCGTAACTTCCTTGATAGATGAATTGGCAAGCGCCTTCAATTTCACGCCAGTCATAAGTGAATTTCGGAAACTAAGAGTATCCAGTTTTCGAGACTGCGACAATCTTGCCAGTTGTTCCTTCGAAACATCCAAATTCACGAACGTCAGGCGCTTGAAATTCATTAGTGTATTCAAAATCTCATCTGTCATCTTTGCCGGATCACGCCGAGACTCAATCGTGAGGTCTCGAATGCCAAGATCGGCTATCGCCTGAAAGTATTCGAGCGGACGGTCATCAAAATCAACAGTCAAATCACGCAACTTCGGATGTCCCTTAAGCCTTCGCAAGCCTGCGGCGGTAACTCGAGGGGTTTTCGTCAGGTTAAGGATCTCGAGGGTGGGCACATCCTTCAAGAATGCTAGCCCTTCGTCACCGATTCCGGTACCACGTATCGTGATTTGCAAAAGCGGCACACTCCGCAGACCTCGTAGTGCCTCATCGGTCAATTCGCAACAGTTCTCGATATTTAAAAAGAGCAGTCGCTTCATTCGGAAGACTGGCAAAAAGGCTTTATCAGTAATGTCGGTATCACCAAGGTCCAGAAACTCTATGGGGTGATCGGCAACATACTCCAGTCCTGCGCCATTGAATTCCGCACCGGAGACATTGAGAGCATGCAAATCCGTTCTGTTCGCAAGCGATGATAGGCTCTTCGCATCAACAACGCCATTGTCTGCGAGACTCGCCTGCACACCTCCTAGCGGAACCCGCGAGAATTTGAACTCCGCGCTGGACGACAAAACCTCTTCAGGGACGTCCAACGGCATTGGAAGTGGCGCGATTGGTTTCACTGCTTCCGTCTTCGTCTCCACGCTTCCGGAGGAACGATTCTCGCCTTTGCCACCGAAATACAAAATCAAGACGAAGCCAGTAAACAACGTCACCACGACCGCGACCAAACCTGCCAGTCTCGCTTTCGTACCTGACTCCACATTCAGTGCATCCGGAGATTCGTCAGTTTCGACAAAAAGATAATCCGCTCTCGCCAGCATCGACTTTTCAGCAGTTTCAATATCGGCATTCAGATCGCGCATGGTCTGGTATCTATCGTCCGGTTTCTTTGCCAGGCATTTTCTGACGATATCCTCGAGTTCAGGCGGTGGAGGAACATCTGCGACATCCTTCATCAACGGAATGGGCTGGTTCGAGTGCTGAGATATCAACGCAAGCGGGTCCTCGCCAACAAATGGAACGCGACCGGTTAGCGCCTCAAACATCAGACAACCAAGCGAGTAAATCTCTGAGCGCGCATCGAATCGGAGCCCCATTGCCTGATCTGGCGACATATATGTAGGCGTACCGACCAGGGTTCGCCCCTGCACCTGAGTGCTCGTTTGGTTTCCCATAATGGCTGCAATGCCGAAGTCAAGCAGCTTCACAGAATAGCTCCCGCTCTCATCCTCGACGACGAGTACATTTGACGACTTGATATCTCGGTGAAAGACCTTGGCGTCATGTCCATACGCGAGCGCATCCGTAAGCTGGAGGAAGAATTTAACTGCTAAGGCAGGATCCAGCGGGCCGTTTTCGGCAAGGAAGCGCTCCAGACTCAATCCCGAGAAGTACTCAAGCACCATATATGGAGTACTAAAATCCGTGACGCCGAAATCCAAAATTCCGATAACGTTTGGATGTTTGACTTTGGCGGTCGCCACAGCTTCTTGTTGAAAGCTAACCAGGGTTTCGTGGCTGCTCAGATCAATCAAAACCTTGACAGCAACCGGTCTTCGAAGTTGTTCATCCCAACACTTATAAACAGTACCACCGCCGCCCCCACCAAGAGCCTTTAGAGGACGATATCGGCCGACGGGAAATTTGGCAGCATCAATGACCAATCCAGCATCACATTCATCCTCTGCGCCTGGTTCGCTTTCACTCCAGTAGTGATGCAGTCCTTGTTTCATCGTCCGTCACTTCCCGGCAAAGACTCATGGATCCTTATGTCCGGACGTTCTTTCATTAGCAGTCGACGCGCCTCGATTGAAACTTGAGGACAATCGCGAATGTAAATATGCTTGAGTGTTTTGATTCGCCTCAACTCGAGAAAACCGACTTGGTTGAGGTTCGGTTCAGAACACAGACCCATTTCTTTAACAGAAGAATTGGCCAACGCCTTCAATTTGGTGCCTGAAAGAAATGAATGTTGAAAGCAGAGAACTGTCAGTTTTCGCGCGTTAGACAGCCGGGACAACTGCTCCTTCGAGACTTCAAGATTCACAAATACAACGCGCCTGATGTTCATTAGTATGTTGAAGATTTCGTCTGTCATCTTTGCAGGCACATCAACAGATTCAATAGTGAGGTCTCGAGTGCCGATGTCGGCGATCGCCTGAAAATACTCGACAGGGCGGTTTTTGAAATCAACAACTAGCGCGTGCAATTTCGGATGGCCTTTGAGACTTCTCAAGCCTGCGGCTGAAATTTGCGTATGGATCAGATTTAGAGTTTCGAGAACAGGCGTATCCTTCAGATATGCCAGCCCGGCATCTCCGAATCTGGTACCACGCATTGAGATCTGCTTGAGAGGAAGGTGACGTAGACAACTTAGTGACTTGTCGGTCAACTCATAACAGTCCTCCAGGTTAATCAATGTCAGTCGCTTCATATGAGCCACTGGAGTAAAACCCTTGTCGTCAATGTTGGTATCACTCAAGTCTAATGAGACAATTGGTAGATCGGCAACATGCTCCAATCCACCGACAAACTCAGCCCCCGCTAAATTGAGACTTTGGAGATTCGGTCTGTCTCGCAATGACGCAAGTTTTTTTCCATCAACAATTGTGTTTGACGGTGCGACGACCTTCAACCCTCCATTCGGAAGAGCGGTGTATTCAAAATCAGAATTTGACGACATCAAGTCTTCAGGTATATCCATCAGAACTGAAGGAGCTTTGCGTCGAGCAATTGCCTTTTTCTTCTTCGCGGTTATCTCCGGGGTTCCCGAAGAGAGTCTAAAGTTACTTGAATTCCGCAAAAACAGTCCGACGAGGGCGATCAACAGTACCACGACCACAGCGACTGCAATTACCGCTCCAGTTTTTTTGCCTGCCTCCACCTTTGGCGCTACCGGTGACTCCTCTGGTTCAACTGACAGATCTTCAACCCTTGCAAGCATTGATTTTTCAGCCGCTTCAATCGCTCGCTTCAGTTCACGCATGCTCTGGAATCGATCTGCTGGTTGTTTTTCCAGACACTTTCTCACCACACTCTCGAGCTCCGGTGGGACATCGAAGGAGGAGACATCTTTCATCGACGGCACAGGCTCGCTCGAATGCATCGAGATCAAAGTGAGCGGATCCTCGCCCACAAATGGAACCCGACCGGTCAGCACTTCGAACATAAGACAACCGAGCGAATAAATCTCCGAGCGTGCATCGAACCTCAGCCCCAGTGCCTGATCCGGTGACATGTACTTGGGAGTGCCGACGAGGGTTCGCCCCTGCACTTGAGTGTTTGTTTGATTGCCCAAAATAGCAGCGATGCCAAAATCGATCAGCTTCACAGCAAGGTCGCCACCGTCGTCCTCGACTACAAGAACATTTGACGACTTGATGTCGCGGTGAAAAACGTTGGCTTCGTGTCCATATACGAGCGCATCGGCAAGCTGCAGGAAAAATCTTACTGATATAGAAAGGTCGAGCGGAGCGTTTTGGGCGAGGTAGCGCTCGAGACTCATACCGATAAAATATTCGAGCACCATATACGGAGTGCCGGAATCCGAGATGCCGAAATCCAGAATTCCGATGACGTTAAGATGTTTGACTTTGGCGGTGGCGACAGCCTCTTGCTGAAAACTGACCAGCGATTCCTGATTCAAATCAAGCAAAACCTTGACGGCGACATGTTTCCGCAGGTGTTCATCCCAACACAGATATACAGTTCCCGCACCTCCCGCGCCTAGCGCCTTCAGGGGACGGTATCGCTCTACAGGAAACCGAGAAGAATCGATGGTTAATCCAGCATCATCACTTGCTTCTCGCTCGGGCGCTCCAAATTTCCGTTGAGTAATCGAGCTTGTTCCACGGGCGGAACCGATTGCGGAGCGATCGAGTGCCACAACCGGATCGGGCTCGGCACATTGACAGACCTTGTTTCGAAAGACCCACTGAGTCAGGCTCCCGGCGCTTCCATTTCCTATTCGCTCTCCGCAATTTGCACAAACATCGGCGGTCCGTTCTTCGTCCAGTTGCAGGTCGCATTGGCAGGCGGAGATCCACTGAGTTATCGAACCGGCTCCGGATTGCCACTTCTTTTGCCCGCAGTGGGCGCAGGTGTGTACTTCTGTCGGCAATTGCCCTACCTTGAACCAAACCACTATAGGTCAATATTCCCTCCCCCGCCCGTCCTCTATTCGTCTACTGTCAAGCTAACGGGGCAAAAGTCTCGAAAACGCTACCCCAAAGTCGAGCAATAGTCCGCTTTCCGTCAAGCAAGAGAGTGCTTCTCAACTTATATTCCCCAGGGAACTTGGATAGACAAAAGTCGCGAGTTCAAGAACTGGTGGGGCGCGGCGAGCAATATGACGTTTTTCTCTGCTTTTGCCTAGTACCAACTGAAAAGTCGCTAGCCCGAACGTTTTCGTAAACCCGCAAAGTCTATTCGACAATTCACCTGTTTTAGTGGACCGTCCTTCGGCTACTGTGACTGAAAGGTGCTCCAAAACCGACATAACAAGACTTACTACCGATCGCAATCTAGCAGGTGCCGACATGATAGATCAGAGTCAAGCTGCCCTGGAAACCACAGACCTGTCCGCTCCATCACCATTGCTACAGGATTCGACTTCTGCTAGCGACCTGCGTTCATACTCTCAGGCTTTTCAATCTGCTGGACATCGGCAGGCACTAAGCACAGTACATGCGCTTTTCGACAACGGTAACCCATTCACCATCCTGGATGATGATGATGATGATGATACTACTGAAACGGACAGCTCCGGATCGTGCGCACCCGAGGACACATCGCCGCAGGTGAGCGCGGATGACGGCCCGCCCAGAAATCCTTGTCTGCCACCATTGGAACGGCGGCAGCCGGATCAGACGCCGCAGACTGATAGACCTGAGCCTCCCAGAGACATGGTCAGGCGGTTTGGTGGTGACGGACCAATTCGAGCAGATACCGAGGCGTTCCGCCAGCGTCTTCAAGAGTCCGGTATAAATCCGGACAGTATCTCAACCAGAATTGGGCTGTACGAGCCCATCGACGCAGGCGATAGAGAACAGCTTCACCCGCGAATAGTGCAAGAGATGATCTCCGATCGGCAGAACGGCTTGAGTCGCGGCGCGGACGCGAGAATCTACAGTCCCACCGAATCGACACCAGGCCTGCGGATTCGAGATTACGCAGAACGGACCGATCCGGTTGCGGCTTTCGTCACCGACTATGCGGTTGCGGCGATGGGTGATCTTACCCAGTTTATAAACCAGAACTTGCTGAATCAGACGGACATGCGTGTTCTCAACGTCTCTCAGGGCTTCTCTCCGCTCTTTTGCCTGAGGCAGATGAGAGGCGAGTTCGAGCGAGATCCGGAGGCGCATGCTGGATTTATCCGAGGTCTCCTTGGCGAGGAGAGAGGCAATCAGTGGGTGAGAGAACAGCGTGACTATAACAGGCAAGTTGAACGCTTGCGAGCCGGCGAAATCGACAACATTCCAGGCGGTCCGCACGACCGACAATTGGACTCGGCGTTGGATCAGGTGCTGGTGGACCGAATTACGGCGTCTCTGCGCGACAATCCGCGCTTCAACGAAGCGATGGAGGCATACAGAACCGCAACCAGACGCGCTGCCCAGCAGGGCAATTTCGTAGTGGTGGCTGCAGCAAATGACGGCTTTACCGACCAAATGATGGGTGTGCGTCTTCCGGAAGGAGCCGTTTACAATTGGTATGCCATGAGCGATCATGTGATCTCCGTGGGTGGATCAGATCCTCAAGGAACGCCGTTCGATCGCAGCGATGATACTACTTATGGTGCCACATCACCAGGCACCGCCCGATATCATCCCGATGTACTCGCACACGGCTCACGAGTTCCTTCGCGCTTCGCCCCTGGTGGCTCGACCAACGGAACGTCATTCGCCGCGCCGCTAGTCTCAGGCTGTATCGGTTTGATGCTGGAGCAGAATCCAAACCTGACATTCGACCAGGTGAGACAGATTCTTCGCGATAATGCCACACCACTCAGAAACGTACCGGAAAGAATACAGGGCGCAGGCATCCTGGAAATTGACCGAGCGGTGATCGCCGCCAGAGAATCGGCCGGCTGCTTGCGCGTCCGCTTACCTCAGTATCTGGATTGATTCAGAATAGCGAAGTATACTGCACATTCGACGGAGATCCACTTACACAGATCGGCGCCACACAGCCGTAAGTTTTTTGAGAAACCCGTAGGCCTTTCAAGCGAAAGAACTTCTTGAGCAACAGAATTCGCACCGCATCTGGTTCCAGCATACAAGAGTCAGTCGATCAAACAACGCCCCTAACACGTCCTGGCCCTAACGTCATTTTGTTGAGCAGGCAGACGGCTTAAAGAAATCACTTCTTCCCAAACACAAGACAGTAGCTATGATCATATCCGTAGGCATAACCACCCTCCCAATTCACGACAAACTCTCCTTCGAAACGAAGAACTTTGGAAACTTCGTTAGCAATGTCCCAGGCCAAAGTAGTCCGTGAATCATCTTCGTGTTTCAGATTGGAGACTTCGATGACAGCTTTTCCAGTAGGCTTTAGCTTCATGTTCAGCTGAGCATAGATCTGCTTCATTGTATCGAGGTACTCTCCGTATCCACCTCCGATTGTCGAATAGGCGGTGAACGGATTCTCCGTATGATGTTTCCCCATATATGGTGGCGAAGTTATTGAGAAATCAATGTCAGGCAGATTCAAAGACTCTAGCTTCGTTGAGTCTCCATGAATTGCCCTCTCAGGGTGCTGCAGTAACGTTTGAACATAACGCCATCTGCTTTCATCA
>CAYTDR010000121.1:0-12721 GCA_964436185.1 uncultured Candidatus Obscuribacterales bacterium
GCAGCAAAGAAATCAGGAAACCTCGAAGCCAAGATGTCCGTAGGTGTCAAATCGAAAGCCAAAGACCTGGGCCTCGTAACACGTGAAGAGTTCGAAGACATAGTTCAGCGCCTGGAAGCATTAGAAAATGCTGCCGGTCTCCGTAGCGATGTCGAAGAGAAGAAAAAAGCCAAGAGCAAAAAACACAAAGACGGCGAAGAAAACCACGAAGAGCAAAGCCACAACTAAGCATCTTCGTTGGCTCGAAAGGGCTGAATCCATTAAGAACCCGAGCAATCACCAGAGAGCTCGGGTTTTTGTTTGCGGGGATCGTCCGAGCCTTCCGTCCGCGCCGTGAGGCGAGGAGCCAGCGACTTTGGATTTGAGCCGATCGTTCTTTCACCCTGTCGGCACAACCAAATGCCAAAGAATTCTGTGGCAGATAAGATCTCGCAGGCATTAACCCTGAGCAGAACCTACATAGACAAGACGAAGACGACTAGAGTTCCGCGCTAATGCTGTCTGCTACATCATCGAACCAGGCACTGGCGGAATTTGCCATATCTTTCTTCCATAGACGGGATCGGTGATCGTTTCGCCTGAAGGCAACAACCTATTCGCCGGCAAGGGTCTTCGCAGCTGAAACTCGATAGCTAGTCCGGGCGATTCAGCGATGGCAGGAACCATCGAATGTCCCCAGGCACCGTCCATCGTGCGGATAGGCAATCCTTCCCCTTTGTTTCGATGGGACACCGCATCCCTCATGGCAACCGACCAGACTACAGAATTATTCTCTCCCGTTGTCGTCGCTTGCTTGCAAAAGAAGAATGTCTGTCCTGCCGGCACTGGTAGACCGTTGAACGGATAGTCCGGTGTTCTGTGGGCGGTCACGATCGCTTTCTTTGTCAGCTCGTCGGCATCGAACACAACTGTCAGTGGATGCCACTCGTTAAGCGACTCCACCTCCGCAAGCACCGTGGATAAAGGCTTACCGCTGATTGTCGCTGGCGTGGTGCTGGTCTCGTCATCGAAGGCATTCTTCCACTGCGCAATGATCTTGACAGTAGGTTGCAGCCATGGATTGTCATGAGATCCCTCTTTGCGCCGCTCCCAACGAGCATGCTCGAAGAAATCCTCTTGCCTTACCGGTTTCGTGATTGGGAAGAAAACCTCTTTTCGCCCCAGAAGGAATGCTTCCACCGGTGGGTCGAAGGCATGCAACCCGCCCTTCAGTAGCGCCAGGTTTGAAGAACTAACTTCGAACGTCCGCATCGCCACGGCGTTTGCGTTATTCTTTGCCGTTTTCGCCAATCGCACAACAGTCTTGAGATCATGTCTTCTGTCTTTCAGCAACTCCACCTCGGTTTTCGAAGTCGCCAATTGTGATCGCACTCTCTCCAGTTCGCCTGTCACCTTATCTTGAGTTTCTTGTTTCGCGCCCGTGTCGCGCGTCAATCGTTCCAGCTGGTTGGCTAGAGAGACATTCGCCTGTTCTTTGATTGGCAGGGAATGCTCCAGGGCCTGGAGTTCTGCGTGCACCTTCTTCACTAAAGCGTTAGTCATGGCCAGTGATTCCATCGCCGCCATGTTGGTATCGTATACGGCGTCAAGGTATTTCTGAATCAGAGGCATGTCGAAACCGGATACTCCGGACAAGTTGAGCTTGCCATTGCTGTCGACGTAGAGCGGGACTGCCTCTTGTGGAAACTCACTTTCATTGGAAGAATAGGCGAAACATGACATGAGTGCCTTTTGTCCCTCGCTTCGCGGCCCGGTGCCTTTGATGAAAGCGCGTTCGCGCGCGCCTGTGTCCTGAACGAGACAGCTGTTAATCCGGGTTTGCGTGGGTCTAACGGCTGACTCGTCGACCAGTTTCGTGTCGAGCATTGCTAAGACTGCCTCCGGATCTGGTGCCGGATGCATTTGCCTCATCCAGTGATACAGACAGATCGAAAGCGCCTCGCCCGGGTCCATAGCCGGTAACACTGGTTCAAGAGTCGGCTGCAGGAGTCCGTCTCCAGGTACGGATCCTCCATTGGCCTGCTGCCATTCTCCCTTCTGGCTCCAGTAAGAGCGCGAGTGGAGGTCTCTGGTTGTGCGAAACTGAGACGGCACCCCGTGAGGAAACCGCAAGACCAGGCATGACTTTCCAGGCGCCAGTTGCTCGGTTCCCAGAGTCGCGCATGACTGTTTGGTTATTTCGCTTGCTTTGTCGGGTGCGTCCTTTGACTGAAAATGTGCTTCAACCAGAACCGCAGATGGTGTCACTCCAGGAGCCGCGGCGAGGAAGTTAGCGCTATCGAAAAGTTGCGTGCGTGCAGCCGTCTGATGAAAGCAAATTTTATTGTCGGCGCAGGTGGCGACCGGAATGTCATTCTTGAATTGTCCTTGCTGGTTAGCCTGCTCAGCGAGTTGCGAAGGCGGGCAAATCGAAGTCACCATGGGCACGTCCTTGCCCCGATATAGACCAAGTTGGATCTTCACTTCCTTCAGCAACAAATTGGTTGGTGAGCCGCGTTCGATCTCCTTCCGAACGGCCCGATACACCGAACCGCTCGTCGTGCCCGGACCTTCTCCATTGATCGCCAGCCGCAAGCGTTCCAAAATCTGTGACTCGATAGCTTCCAGGCTTTCCAAGTCTTGCCTGATATGTTCTTCCATCGTGGGATCATTGAGCTTTCGAGCCACGATCAAAGAGGACAAGATTGCTGCCTTGACCGAATTTAGAGAGCGAATTCTTCCCTGATGGTGATCTTGCGCCTCGCTCTCTTCGAGCTCTCCTTCAGTCTGTGCATCTACAAGTCCGACAAGTCCGAAACTCGGGTGATGAACTGCGATTTGTCGAAGTTCTCTGGCTGAAATCAAGGCGGCGTCTTTGACTGGAGCGCGAGATGGATGGCTCTGATTGACCAGATTCAACAGAAGAATGTAAGCAGCCATCACAGCACCCGTGATAAACGCACCGGCGCTGACGTGCCAGAGGGCGTAGTCGCTCTTCTTTTCCTTCTTGTCGCTACCGGTTCTTCTGGCCGGTAGTCTTAGTGAGGGTCCACTGCTCATGGTTTGGCTAGATGCGCGAAGTCACTCTTTAAGCGATAATACCAGTATGGGGTGATCCTTTTGCTACCAGTCGCGGTGAAGGTGCCAACAAGTGTGGGCCAGACCAAATAGAAATAGAATGGTGATCTGTTTTTTCTGCAGCACCGTTTGGATCATTATAGGTCTCAATCAGGTAGAGGCCGCACAAGCTCCGGCATCAACCTCCCTCGCTCTTGAAAATGGCATTGCTGACGCCGAACGTTCTATAAGTTCCGGTTCTTATACACAAGCAAGAAAAGCGGTCGAACGCTTGTTGCTGGAGAATCCGGATGATGCCAAATTGCGACTGCTTGCTGGGCGACTCTACAGAAAGGTTGGGCGATGGTCGCTGGCAGTGCTCGAATACGAGAATGCGCTTCGGCTCGATTCAAATCAGATCGAGCCCTACCTTGCCTTATCCGAGATGTATCTGGAAAACCTCAACGCGGAAAGGGCGCTGTTGATGGCGCGCGAGGCGGTGTCGCTCGAACCTGGTCTGAAGCAGGCGAGGATCTTGCTTGTCGAGGCTTTGATCGCTAACTACAATCCGCGAGAGGCGAAGGAAGAGTTTGAGAAACTGAAGGTCAGCTATCCTTCGGACCCTGAGGTTCTCTATCTGGCGTTTCAGTTGTATCGAGACAATGGGGACGTAGAGATGGCTCGGGAGTCACTGGAGACTGCGCTGCGATTGAAACCTGACCAAATAGCATGGCTGTTCGATTTATGCGAGATCTGCCAATCAACGGGCAAATATGGCGAAGCACGATCGGCGATGACTACGTACCTGAAAGTCGAACCGGAGTCCGTGCGAGCTAACATCAAGCTTGCCGAGGTTCTCGAGTATGGACTGCGAGACCTGCGAGCAGCAAGGGTGGCCTACAGAAAGGCATTGGAGCTGGATCCCGAAAATCTAACGGCCGCCGGGGCATTAGAACGACTGGAGCAGAAGAATAACGATGTCGCTGCAGCGATCAGGAACATCGTCCGCACCATTTTCTTCAAAATCTGGAGCATCATCACTGGTGGCAGATAGGGGTGACGGTATCTCGGATGCTCTTGATTAGCGTCGCCAATCAGGTTTGGGTAAATTCGGCAAGATGCGGTATCAAGTGAGCCCCCAGCGATTATCACCAGGGGCTCAAAAAATCCGTTACCAGCGGTGCCTCAGGCGGACTTGGTCAGTACTCGCTTTGGTCCGTGGATCGGGTCTTCGATGATGACGGTGTTTTCTCGTTTTGGTCCGACACTGACAATCGCCACTGGAACATGCAACTCTTGCGAGATCAAATTGAGGTAGTCTTGCGCTTCTGCAGGTAGCTCGCTGAAACTATTGCACTCGGTGGTGGGCTTGAGCCAACCTTTGACGGTCTTGTAGACCGGCTCCATTCGCTGGAACGTGCTTCCGATGCTGGGCAGTTCATCAAAGACTTGGCCGGTTTCGCTGTCGCGATAGGCGATGCAAATCTTGATCTCTTCGAAAGAGTCGAGGACATCGAGCTTCGTGATTGCCAGGCAATCGAGCCCGTTTATTCTTACGGAATACCTGCCGAGAATGGCATCGAACCAGCCACATCTTCGCGGTCTACCTGTGGTTGTTCCGATTTCAGCTCCCGTTTCGCGGAGCAGTTCTCCGGTCTCGCCGAGAAGCTCGGTCGGGAAAGGACCTTCACCGACGCGAGTCATATAAGCTTTCGATACGCCGATTACTCGGTCAACCATGGTCGGTCCAACTCCGGCTCCGACGCAAGCGCCGCCGGCCGATGGGCTGGAACTGGTCACGTAAGGGTAACTGCCGTGATCTAGATCCAGCAAGGTTCCCTGGGCGCCTTCAAAAAGAATGTTTTTCCTCTGTCCGACTGCTTCGAAGATCAGGGCGGAGGTATCGCAGATGTATTGCTTCATCTGCTTGCCATACTCGAGGTACTGTTCGAGAACTTCGTCTGCGATCAGTGGTGGCAGGTTGTAGAGTCTCTCCAGTAGAACGTTCTTCCTGGGGACCATCCAATCGAGCTTCGCTTTGAGCACTTCACGCGAGAGAAGATCTTCCATGCGAATGCCCGAGCGAGCGCATTTGTCTGCATAGGTCGGTCCAATTCCACGTTTGGTTGTGCCAATCTTCTGATCGCCTCGGCTCTCTTCTTCGGCAGCATCGAGCATCAGGTGATAAGGCATGGTGACATGAGCTGTAGCAGAGATCTTCAGACCGTGATCTACCAGACCACGCTCTTTCAGGGCCGCAAGCTCGTCGATGAATGCCTTCGGGTCAATCACCATTCCAGGTCCGAGAATGCAAATCTTGTTGGGATAAAGAATTCCGGACGGAATGAGGTGGAACTTGTAAGTGTTGCCGTTTGCCACGACAGTATGACCTGCGTTGCAACCGCCCTGGTATCGGACGACCACGTCGGCGTTCTTCGCCAATAAGTCGGTGACCTTGGCTTTGCCTTCATCACCAAACTGCGCACCAACGACAATTACGTTAGCCAATGCCTTTCTCCTACGATAATCTCAAAAGCATCCACACGAGTTCTGCGGGGGATTCCATTGGAAAACAGACAGGCGAAACTCTTCGAGCATCTCGACGCATATGCGCAGCTGCTCAGAATATCCTGTCGCCCGCTCCTGCAGAACCTAGATAGTCTAGGGCACGCGTCAAGAGCTGTCAATTTCTTGCTTTTCTTTGATGTATTAAGATTACTTATTGGAGGTGAATCGCCTGATAAGACACCTGTCATCGCGGGTTTAACAACTCATTCTCGCGCTGAGAGTCATGCAAAACAGGTAAGATCTTCGCATCTGCTGCTCTCATCACAACTGGGATACAGGAACTTGGCTCAACTGTTTGATTCTTCGTTAACGGCGCGACAGCCCGTTGCTGCCCGTCTTTTCGAGTCGGCTTTAACTCGGGAGCGGATTGCTCATGCCTACTTATTTTGCGGTGGCGAGCCAGGTGATAAAGAGCTAATGTCTTTGCAGCTCGCTATGTATCTGAATTGCCACAAAGTGCAACCGGACGATTCACGTTCCTGTCATGTGCGGGGGAAGATAGAGGACGGTTGTCAGAACTGTCGCTGGATCGGTGAGAAGAGACATCCGCAGGTTTGGTTTGAGCTTACGGGCGGGGAGAGTGCCAGCGGGAAGGTTTCGGTGGAGCTGTCTCGCCAACTGGCTTTCGAGCTATCCAAGACCTCGACGCACAAACGTGTTGTGTACGTGCCCGATGCCAGTGAGGGCATTCTGCACCGACCGGCAGCCAATGCGCTTCTGAAAACAATCGAGGAGCCTCGAGGAGAGTGTTATTTCCTTTTCGTCGCGCCAGCAAAGGAAAGTGTTCTGGCCACGATTGTAAGCAGATGTCAGATAATTCCTTTTCAGGCGGATGGAACTTCTGCTACCGGACCAATACAGAGAGTACAAAAGCACGCAGAGACCGATTTACTCATAGCTGCTGGGGAGTCCGAGTTGGAGTTGGTATCATCCTTGAGGTCCTTGAAGCAGCTTGATTTTTTCAAGACACTCGTTCGGTCTCAGGAAAAAGTTCGAACGGGAGCCAGCGGAAACCATTCTAATCATGCGGTCTCAGTCTCAAATGCCCTGAAACTCGCCCAGCGGTTGGAAGAACTAATTTCGGACGGGATCGATTACGTACGGGTAATTGACAGCGCTTGCCTTATCGAGATTGAAATTATCGGAAGGAGCATACCCAATGATCCCCAGGTATCTTACTATGTACAAAGACTCCTGGAACGCGCCGAGGAAGCCAAGTTGCAACTGGGTCGATATGTAAGCAAAAAGGCCGCTCTTGACTGTTTTGCTCTCGATTGGAATCGGTCAAGAGAGCAATTATCTGGTTAATCTAGAATGTGGATGGGAATCTATCAGTTAGATTTAGCTTTCTTCAGTAGCCGATAAAACAAGCAATGTGACTCTGTTGGAGCGAGGGAGTTCAGGTCGATACAATCAGCGAGACAATGATTGATAGAAACCTGTTGTTGGGAACTGGGTGTCGGATTTGAGTTCGAACTCTGCATCATCAAACCGAAATATTGTCAAGGAGCTGATGGGTCCTCAGCTCGTAGTTGCCATTCTTTGTATCGGTGCGTTCGTCTACACCGTCATGTATCCCATGGAAAAGCCGCTTATCAAGTTGAAGGATGGGCCGGCCGTTAAGGTAGAAAAGCTCAAGCCGGAAGTCGAGAGGTCGCAAGCGCTCGACAAGGTTGATCTGGAAGCCGAGCTGGATACACTCGAACCGCTGACTCTGCAGAAAGAAGGCAAGACCAAAGAAGCTCTTAATGTCGCACGGGAATGGGGTTCGGCACCGCGAAAATGGAATCAAGTCAAGCAGGTTCTCGCCGCCGGAACGGTGTTGTTGTCGTCCGATTCTCCGAAAGACCGCTGGATAGCGGGTCTTCTATACAAGCGAGCACTCAGGCTTGCGCCCCAGAGCCAGAAACTCAAACTTTACCTGGCGGATAAGCTTTTCGAATCCGGAAATCTGAAAGCTTCCGAAGAGCAGTTGGAAGCCGCCCTGCCGAACTGTCCTCCAGAGGACAGTGCTCCCCGAATGACCCTGGCACGGATCTACATGATTTTGAATCAACCGTCCAAGGCTGTGGAGTTGTTCCAGGCGATACTCAATATTGAGCCTGACAATCCGTATGCTCTGGAGATGCTGGGGATTGCCAAGGGACAAGGCGGTGACGTTTCAGCCGGACTGGAAGACTTCAAGAAGGGCGCCAAGCTGAATCTTGAGACCGAAACGGTATTCGATCCCGACCTGAAGCCACTGGTGGCGCGGAGAGATGGCAGTTTGGACTCGGTGATCAATGACCTCAGGGAAACTCTCGAAGTTAGACCTAAAGATGTTCGAATAATTGATGATCTAGTTCTCCTGACGCTGAAGCTTGATCGCGACTCCGATGCGAAAAAAGATCTTGATGCAGCACTAAGCAAGTATCCCGACGATGCCGGATTGCACACACGCATGGCTGAGTATGCATTGCGCACCGATAAAGATTCTCTAGTGGCAAGCGAGTTTGAAAAGGTAACCAAGAATCAGGCTGGAATGAGAAGCAAACCGGAAGATTCCTACAGCCCGACGCCGGCAGAGCAAGCTGAGATGGATAAAATCTCCAGCCAGGCTGATGAGATGATGGAATCAGCTGAGTGATTCAGCCCTCGCGAATTTCTTTTGCGCACTAGCTTCCCGTATCAGAATCACCACCACTACCGTATTCGATATCACTGATATCACCGGAATCAGAGCTACTGCCTCAACTGCTCGGTTGTCTTGTCTGCTTCCATAGGGCTGAACCGTAACCCCCCCCGATACCCTTGTCATCCTGGTTCGAATGGGGCACTATGGGTGGTGCTGGCTTATATGGTAGATGTGAGCGTTTCGCTAAGGGCCCGGGGTTGCAGTGTTTGGAACCACGAACGTGAATGGGAAAGACTGGCCCGAGTTGAAAATCAGCGGTGCGCCGCCGCTGTAGACATATGGCACGATGAACGGTCGGACTTCCACCTGCGTATTGACGCTGACGGTGCCTGTTACTGTTCCGCCGTATGGTTCCAGCGCGGCTGCCTGTGCGACTACGTCGGTAGGGTCGAATATGATCGGTCCGTTGAGGGAAAAGTTGCTCAACATCGAAGAGCCTTGAGAGTTCGCTCGTGAAATGATGGCGTTTGCTCTCGCCGTGGCTGTGGCTGGATTGCCGCTGGCTGCGGCTCTGGCGGCTTGCCTACACGTTTGGTCGTTAATCTGCACTGCAATAACGATTACAGCTAGATCAAAAAGCACGAGAACGATCGGAACCAGAATAAACAGCCCAGCTACTAATTCGACCGTGGATTGACCGGTCTTTCTTTTATACATGCACGAATACCTGGGAATTGAGAACATCATACCTATTCTAGAAATTCCTTATTCTCTATAAGATGATATATGAATCCGTATTCCATATTCCCGGCCTGGACCTGTTTTAATCAAAGAGATGCCTTAGAATAAGAGTCAGATCATTGTATGCAATCAAGTTTTCCAGGGGTGGCCTGTGGTTAAGTTCAAGGAATATTACGACACATTAGGGGTATCCCGAACTGCCACACAAAAGGATATCAAGACAGCTTATCGCCAGTTAGCTCGCAAGTTTCACCCTGATGCCAACAAGGGTGATAAAACATCCGAAGAGAAGTTCAAAGAGATCGCTGAAGCGTACGAGGTTCTCAAGGATCCGGAGAAACGAAAGCGTTACGATCGATTGGGATCCAACTGGAAAGATGGTGCTGACTTCAGACCACCACCCGACTTTGGCGGCGGTTTCTCCTTCGATTTCGACAAATTTGGTGAATTCAGCCGCACTGGCGGACCTTTCTCGGATTTCTTCGACATGCTTTTCGGGCAGACGTTCGGCGGTGGGACAGCTCCAGGCGGTCAAGCGAAACAACGCAGTCAGATGGATCCGCGAAAGCAAGCGCAACCATTCGACCAGGAAGCAGAGATCGAGCTGACTGTAGAAGAACTTCATCACGGTGCCCAACGCACTCTCAAAATTACCCCTCCTGGCTCGCCTGCCAAGACGGTAAATGTCAACATTCCTGCTGGTGTGAAACCTGGTTCGAAGGTTCGAGTGTCAGCCGAAAGCATCCAATCACCCGCTGGCGGTGATGTGTATTTGCGTGTAAGAGTGAAGCCGCACGAAAAGTTCACTATAGATGGTGACAACTTGCTTTGTGAGGTGGAGTTAAGTCCGGCCATGGCCGTATTGGGTGGACAGGCTGAAGTTCCGACGCTCGAAGGCAACGTGAAGATCAAGATTCCTGCAGGCACGCAGAATGGAAAGCTCCTGCGACTGAAAGGTCGAGGTCTGCGAAACTTGAAGAAGAAAACCACAGGCGATCTGTTGATTCGCACCAAGATTGTGGTGCCCATCAATCCTTCGGACGAGGAAAAACGGCTCTATCAGGAGCTTTATGAGCTCGAGAAGGCCGCTTCAGTAGCTGCTTCCTAAAACCAATTCTGCTCTAGCCGGATGTTGTAATGCGCTTGCAGTGCGCATGGAATGCCTTGCGTTTGGCGGCATTCCATCAAAAAGTTTTTGTGTACTAGACACAAACTACATGTCATCAGCCATCGATGACAAGGACTGCTAACTACAGAAAGGGCAACGCTTTCGCGTCGCCCTTCATTAAGCTTTTGATTGGCTCGGTTGTTATCCAGCCGCAACTTTTGACAGATCACCGAGGGTGGAAAGGTCCAGCTTCAAGCCAGGTCCCATCGTTGAACTCAGGTAGACTGCCTTGATGTAGGTTCCTTTAACGGACGTCGGTTTCACTTTCTGAATCTGATCGACAACGGCGGCAACGTTCTTCATCAGCTTTTCATCTTCGAAGCTCAGTTTGCCGATTGCCATCTGAACCAGACCGCCGTTTTTCTCAGCTCTAAAAGCCACTTTACCAGCTTTCAGTTCTTGTACGGCTTTGCCGATATCAGTAGTGACGGTGCCATCTTTCGGGTTGGGCATCAATCCTTTAGGACCGAGCATTTTACCCATCTTCGAGAGCATTCCCATGCAATCAGGCGTAGCTACCAGTTTGTCGAAATCGAGGAAGCCTTTACCGATCTTCTCGACCAGATCTTCAGCTCCGAACACATCGGCGCCCGCATTTTCTGCTTGGGTTTGATGTTCGCCTTTGCAAACCACGGCCACGCGTACTAATTTGCCTGTGCCGCCCGGCAGTGTAACTGTCGATCTTATCTGTTGATCGTTCAGCTTCGGGTTGATACCAAGACGGAAGTGAATCTCAACGGTGGGGTCGAACTTCACTGACTTCTCTTGCTTGAGAATTTTCAGTGCTTCTTCTGCGGACATTGGGTCTCTGTACTTCTGTCGCAGCTCTTCTAAATGCTTTTGTCTTTTTGTCAATTTAGCCATGTCAGGCTCCTTGTGCGAGTGTATAACGAGCCACATCAGGCGTTTGGCGCCTTGCAGCTCTCCCCATTTTTTTCTAGTCGGCTAGAGTGATGCCCATATTGCGGGCGGTGCCAACAACCATCTTTTCAGCGGATTCGAGAGTTGAGCAGTTGAGATCGGGCATCTTGATGGTGGCGATCTCTTTTACTTGAGCGCGGGTCACAGAGCCAACTTTTGTTTTATTGGGTGTAGCGGAGCCCTTCTCGATCTTGATTGCTTTTTTCAGCAGTTCCGAGGTTGGAGGCGTTTTGAGAACAAAGTCGAACGAACGATCTTCGTAGACTGTGATTTCTACTGGGATGATTGTCCCGACTTTGTCTTGTGTTCTGGCGTTGTAATCTTTGCAGAACTGCATGATGTTGACGCCATGCTGGCCTAGTGCAGGCCCGATGGGTGGAGCCGGGTTTGCTTTCCCAGCTTGTATTTGCAACTTAATCTTGCCAGAGACCTTTTTCACGGTGTCCTGTCCTTTTTTGTATATACCGAATTTATGATTTTATGGCACTATCGCCATAGAATCCAGCACATTTACACTTTTATAACCTGGTTGAACTCGAGTTCGACCGGGGTTGCGCGTCCAAAGATAATAACAGAGGCTTTTATGCGCTCTCGCTCTAGGTTTACTTCTGTAACTTCGCCGGTGAAGTCTGCGAACGGACCGCCGGTTATTCTTACATAATCTCCAACCTTCACGTCGATAGTGGCAGTCTTCTTGCCCTTCACGCCGGTCGCCGCAATCTGGCGGCGGAGAATTTTTCGAATTTCTGTGTCTTGAACTGGAATCGGTTTCTTGCCGGAGCCAACATATTTCGTTACACCAGGCGCTTCTCGTACGACTCTCCATGAATCGTCATCGAGGATCATTTCGACAAAAACGTAACCTGGATACTCCCGCTCTTTCTTCTCAACTCGCTTGCCATCTTTGACTTTAGTGACCATCTTCTCAGGGACGATAACGCCGAAAATTTTGCCCTGAGCATTCATAGTGATGATGCGCTTCTCGATATGCTCTTTAACTTTGTTCTCGTGTCCGGATGCAGTTTGAACGGCATACCATTTGCGTGATCCATCCGATTTTATGAAGCCCATTGTCCTTCCTCATTCCCTCTTTATATTGTTGGTCTTTTCCTTGACCGATTGTTTTCTAAATGGCTTAGGGGCATCCTGTCGATTTGATCTGATCAGTCGATCGCCTCGTCAGCGTGTCGGCTTTGGTTGTCCAGTTGGTGGCGTGGTGTTGCTAGCTGGAGCCGTGGAAGTCTTGTTTTGCGCTGCCGGAGCTGTCGGTGCGACTGCAGCGGGAGCCTTTGGAGCCGGCGGGGAGGCAGGAGCGGTTGCGCCAGGGGCTGGTTGAGAACCCGAAGTTGCAGGCGCGGTGCCTGGGGCCGGTTGAGAACCCGAAGTCGCAGGCGTGGTGCCTGGGGCCGGTTGAGAACCAGGAGTGGCAGGCGTAGTGCCTGGAGTTGTCGACGTTGGCGAAGGCGATGTTGTGGGAGCGCCAGGTGTTCCTGCCTCCGGTGCCTTCTCCGGTGAAGTCGACTTGTCATCAGAACCGGATGGTGGCGGAACTGGTGTTCCGGTCTTGTCTGATGGTGTAAACGGTATATCTAATGGAATCGGTTTTCCGTCTTTGTCCGGAATCGTAATGGGCGGATACTCCATAAGCGGTTGCTTCTTATGAAGCTTGGAGT
>CAYTDR010000122.1:0-12715 GCA_964436185.1 uncultured Candidatus Obscuribacterales bacterium
CGCTTCCAACTCAGTCTGCGTAGTGAGGTCGATCAATCGAATTGTCGCTTGCTTGGAAAGAGTCTCTTCGAGCAAGCTTGCCACTCTACTGGATTCCTCTCGATCGCCGGAGGAAACAAAAACAAAGGAGGTCGGCAACTGTTCACGCCAGCCGCGGGCCAAATCCTTGAGCGCGTGCATTGTATCGCCAACAGCGATGAGAGGAAAACTCGTCTCGGCAATCGGATAGTTTGTGCGCTCTTCCACTATGCAGCCAAGCGCTCCGCCGGAGTATGCGTCACCGATGAAATCATGTCCATCGAAGTGCCGCCCTCTAATCGCCATGAACCAGGTGCCTTCCGTAGGACGCCGTGAATCGAACGAGATTCTCGCGCTTCCTTCGGGCATCATGCCCTGAGCCAGTCGGCCACCGGTTAAGCCAATAATCTCTTCAGCAGATATAACTAACGACATAGTAGTAAAATCGCAGGCAACAACGACTCTTGACTCATCTGGCAACTGTCCTGTCCCGCCATCCAGTCTTGTGAACGATGACTGGGGAAGATCAGTCGAAATCGAATGAGGCTCAGATATTGTAGCGGAAAGAGGCAAAAATTACTGAGACAGCATCAAATGATCGGATATTGCGGAAGTTCCGTGGTGGCTGATGTTACACATGGGACGCAATTAAGCAAGTTTTTGGCGCTTCCTTTGATTTGTATATCGAGCAGCTATCGCCTTTTATACAGGAATTTTTTTACTATCGAGATGCACGTTTTTTGTATTTCTTGGAAGAAGTCCCCCAGCAGTCATTCATCAGAAAGAAGCACATAAAGTCAACTAGTCTTCTGAGCGCGAATAGCGTATCTGGCGGACATCTTTGGCCACATCCCTTTCCACAAGACCATTGGATTTACCATGTCAAATTCGAGCGACAAGGATCCGTCGAAAGTCGATCCTTCTCAGCCAAAACGCTGTCCGGCGGACGGCGACATTGTTCCACCCGAGCGAAACGAGCTTTCCTACTTCGATAAGCTCATCAGGTACATTCCCGGCGAACTGGTTGCCGCATACCTGGCGCTTGATGGTTTGCTTCAGGAACAATTGGTGGATCATTCGATTGTTCTCTACTGGTTCGTGTTCCTCACGCTTTTGATATTGACACCCCTGTATGTGATCTACCGACCCACCCACTCGGACTTCTCGGAACACTCCAAGAACTTCCACGTGGTGGCAGCGACGGTCGCATTCCTCGTTTGGGTGTTCGCTCTGGGCGGTCCGTTCGCGGTTACCTGGCCGCACCTGTATCGACCATACTATGGCTCGATCCTACTTGTTATCACTACTCTGACCATCCCTGTGCTAGAGAAGATGTCGACCAAGCTGCGCTTCTTCCGTCTACCAGACAAGAAGTGACACCAGGCTGACTACGCGATCCGACAGGAACGCTGAACTGAAAAATAGAACGTGTGCGAGAAATCTGCATTTACTTGAATCCAGCCTCTCGGCTGCCTCTTGTGGTGCAGATTTCGCTCCAGCGAGATTCTCTTATATATTATAGTTTAAGAGCGCATGCCACCACGGGTACTATCACGTTACAGCGCAGATAATGGTCAAACAGTAATGTTCTATCACGTCGGTTTCCTGAACCGTTAACAGAACATGGAACTTCGGGATGTTATCTGCCGAGCTCGGACGAGTCGACGCCGGTTTGCAAGTGTTTACCGATTAACATGACAGCGAACAGGTCCGCATTTGCGGTTACCCTCTAACAGCGAAACACACAGCTAAGTAATCGGCATCTGAGCGACACCGTTGCCACCCTGACCGACCAACATATCCGCGACCAGGTCAGCCTTGGCAATCAGTTCTCGCCATTCGATCCCATGCTCAGGGAAGTAGACAATGCCTATGCTCGCCTTCAAGTTAAAGCGGAACTGTTTGAAGGTCATCGGTCTCTCAACGAAAGTCTTGCGAATGGAATCCATGAGATGGACGGTAGCAGGACCTTCTACCTCCGGCAAAACGATCACGAAACGATCACTCGAGTAACGACCAACAATCTCGATATCGAGATCGAAAGCTTGGACGAGAACACCGGCGATGTAGTCGAGAGCCTTCTCGTATGCGGCGGTGCCAAGTTTGTCATTGATCACCTTGAGTTCGTGAAAAGCAGCTATGCAAACGGTGTATGGGCGATTGAATCGTCTGGCTCTTTTTGCTTCTCGGCGCATCTGTTCCATGGCATGCTGGAAAGAGAAGACAGAGGAAGCCACATCATCATAGATGCCGGAATTGAGTTGAACGATCTGCGTGGCTGCGTGCGGACGATGAACTGGGGCTGCTGGAGCTTGTTCAAAAGTGGAGCTTCTGTGGGCGTCGTACTCCTCTCGCGACTTCTCCAGCTCCTGACGGGCAAAGACTCCGGACAGCGTCTGAGCAATTTGCTCCTCTCTCATTCGCCGTTTCTGCTCGAGCATAAGCAGTTCAGCATCAGGATGATTCTGAATATTGTCGGAATTACGCAACCCAGACAACTGGCGGTGGAACTCGTTGTCCTTGCTGCCTAAAAACCCTTCTCTAAACTTTTCGTCCTTGTCGTTTGAATTTGTCATCCGCGTATTCGTAGCCGGTTTCCACATAAGTATGTACCCAATAACAAGGCAGAAAGTCTCTCCATCTCCAAAAATACGACGCACAGGCTGAGAAATAGTTTCGCCGATCGCTACTTCTGATAAATTCGCTAGGTTGGTAACTCGCTTGCATGCCGCTTGCAATGCGCTTGCCATGCGGCTTTAGTGTCATTGTTACCGCCGATCCTTCTGCTTGCGGATTGTGCCGCTTTGCAAGCAAGTGCCTCATACCATCTATCCGTATGGCGAACAGGTACTTGTTCTTTGCCCGCTGTGACTCATAGTTTGCCGAATGAATTGACAGCACACGTCTTCGCTGCTGATAATTACCGAGTGCAAACCCAGAATGCCGACGCTAAAAATAAACGACTGGACTCTTTCGCTTCAGAGCTGATAGAGGCGGGGAGGTCGTCCGGCGCGCGGGAATTCAAGCAACGAAGACATCTGCTCGACACTGACGATCTGAAAGTCGAGGAGATCAACGCCGTCATGGAAGTGGCCCGCATCTGCAAGAAGAACGCACTGGAGCACAAGCTTCATATCAACGTTCTTTCGGCCAACACAGTGGCGACGATATTCTACGAAGGCTCGACAAGAACGAAGTGCAGCTTTCAACTGGCAGCATACAATCTTGGTGCGCGATTTTTGAACCTGGATGTATCCACATCATCAGTACAAAAAGGCGAAACTCTATACGATACCGCCAGCACATTGATCGCGATGGGAACCGATTGTGTGATTCAAAGACACTCCGGCTCAGGTTCCTGCCAGGAGTTGGCAAAACTCGTCCCCGCCGGGGTCTCGGTCCTGAACGCCGGTGACGGTTGGCATGCTCATCCAACCCAGGCGCTGCTCGATCTTTTCACCATGCTGGAGATACAAGATTCGGTTCAAGGCCGAAAGATTGCTATCGTCGGCGATATCAAACACAGTCGCGTCGCACGATCGAACATCAAGCTGCTTGTTCGTCTGGGTGCGGATGTACACGTTTGCGCACCGCCCGGATTGATGCCTTGCGAGATCAGAGAGATGGGTGTACAAAGCCACTTGCAACTGGAAGAAGCGATCACCGACGCGGACTTCGTTATGGCTCTTCGGATTCAGAAAGAACGGATGGAAGAAGGGCTGATCCCCAGCCTTGCTGACTACACCAAGCTCTTCCGTATCGATCACGACAGATTGAAACTAGCGAAGCCGGACGTTCGCCTTTTGCATCCTGGTCCCTTCAACCGCAACGTTGAGATCACCAGCGAAGTCGCCGACGATCCGCATATATCGCTGATCACGACGCAAGTAACCAACGGAATTGCTGTTCGCATGGCGGCGCTTTTTCTTTTGCTTAATGAGGTGTGTGATTGAGCGAATCAATTTTGATCAGGCGCGGAATGCTTATCACACCAAGGCTGCCATCGCCTTCCAGCCAGTCGAAAGCAGGAGAGCACCTCCTCAAGGAGAACGTCAAACGCGCGGACATCAGAGTGCGCGGTGGTATCATCGATGAGATCAGCGAGGAGCTGCAAGCTGAAGAAAACGACACTGTTATCGAAGCCAACAACTGCTGGATCTCCCCGGGATTTATCGACCTACAAACTCACCTGCGCGACTTCAAGCATGCAAGAACAGAAAGCATAGAGAGCGGCACACGCGCTGCTGCTCGTGGTGGATTTACTACCGTGGTGGCAATGGCCGACTCAGAACCACCAATCGATTCGACGCAAGCTCTGTCACTGCTGCAAAGGAAGATCGAGTCTTCGGCGCTCGTGCGCGTGTTACCGGCAGCATGTGCCACCATGGGTCGCATGGGCAGACAGTTGACAGAGATGGCTCAACTCTCCGAAATGGGTGCAGCAGCGTTCACTGACGCCGACAAATCAATCGCCTCTCCGACCATAATGAAACGCGCAATGGAGTATGCCGCCCTGGTAGGCAGACCGTTGTTCAGTTATCCGGAAGATGAAACCCTGGCCAGCGACGGCTCGATGAATGAGTGCGCACAGAGCACCAGGCTCGGTCTGGCAGGTATTCCTGCAATTGCCGAGTCTGTTTGCATAGCTCAGCAACTGGAGCTGGTGAGAAGCACGGGGTGCAAACTTCATTTCGCTCAGGTTTCAACCAAAGAGTCCATCCGGCTTCTCCGACAAGCCAAGGCGGAAGCGCTCCCGATCACGGCTGCCGTGTCTCCCCATTGCCTGAGCATGATCGACGAGCAGATCACCACCTACGATACCAACCTGAAAACCAACCCTCCGCTACGCGGCAAACAAGACCAGATTGCACTTCTGGAAGCCGTCAAAGAAGGGCTTATTGACGCGGTCTCGACCAACCACTCACCCCACTCTCGCTCAGAGAAGATGCTGACGTTTTCAGCCGCACCGGCAGGAATAATCGGACTGGAAACTGCTTTCAGCCTCTTGTTCGACAGGCTGGTTCTAGCCGAAGAGATAACGGCCAACGAACTTTGCGGACTTCTCACAGTCGGTCCGGCCAAAATCATGGGACTATCTGAGCCTGCCATCAAAGCTGGTGAAAGAGCCGATCTGGTAATTATCGATCCAGGCAAGAGTCATGTTTACGATGCTGAGAGTGGTGCTTCCAGAAGCAGTTGCTCACCGTTTAGCGGGCAGACCTTGCGCGGCAAGATTATCGCCACTATCGCTAATGGGGTCATCGTTTATCGATCCGACTCCTGACCTCCGTTCAGGCAAAACTTCTGATAATCTCGAACTATTTTTGACTCTAAATAACGATTAGCGTGTATATAGAATTATTCACTGATCAACTCACAGCTATGCCCGACTCTAACCTGACGAGCTCACCCGGCTAAAAGCTGAACGGAGAACAGGTCAGGAGTCGACAGAACCGCGCAAAGCGAGGCGCTCTTTGAAACGAATGATAATGCTAATCGGAATTCCTGGCTCGGGAAAGACGACACTGGCGAAGAAGATAGAAGTGAAAGGGTATTGCTATATCAACGCTGACTCCATCCGCGAAGAGCTCTATGGAAGCGCTGCCGAACAAGGCGACAAAGAGCACGTTTTCAACATTTTTTTTGAGCGACTGGATGCTCTCATGTCGGAAGGCAAAGATGTGGTGATCGATAACACCAATCTCAATCCAAAACAGCGCAAGCCTATTTTGCAACGAGCCGAGAGGTTCGGTTACTCTGACGTGCAGCTCTGGCTCCTTGACGTCCCTCTGGATCTTTGCCTGGCCAGAAACAAGTCCCGAGACAGGGAAGTGCCCGAAGATATCGTCGCCAATATGTTTATGGAGCTTAATCGAGCCGGACGCCCCAAACGAACCGAAGGAAAAGTCGTGATCATCCGACCCAGCAAAGACGGCGACGATTATCGATTCTTTCCGCAATCATAGCTCGACCGTTCTGATAAAGTTATCTGCGGATGTCTTGTCGGGAATTGGCTGCATGAATACCAGATTAAAGAAGCTCCAGAAGTCTCTCGAGCAGAATAAATTGTCCGGGCTATTAATCAGAGTGGTCGAATCAGGGCAGTCAACTCAACCCAATAACCAAAACGTTCTTTATTTGAGTGGCTTTGCCGGCTCAACTGCCATACTCTTGATTACAAAAACGAATGCATACATCGTCGCTGACGCTCGCTATTACTCTCGCGCCCAGTCGGAGGCCCCGGACTTCGAACTGGTCAAGATCGTCCGCGGCGACAAGATTCCGGACGTACTCAACAAGGCGCTCAGCCAGGCCGGTTTGACCAAGAAAAGCAAAGTCGGCTTCGAATCGCACCAGGTCCCCTATGAAATCGCCGAGCTGTGGAAGAGCTCCCTGAAAGCCAATCTTGTTCCTGTCAAAGGATTGGTCGAAAAGCTGAGACAGTACAAGACGGACGATGAGATCGAGAAACTGCGCAAAGCTTGTCGCGCTTCATGCAAAGCATATGACGACATTCTCGAGCTGATCAAGCCCGGGGTAAGAGAGATCTATCTCGCCAACGAGATCGATGCAAGCCTGAGACGGCACGGTGCAGTCGGCAACAGCTTCGGCACAATTGTCGCTTCCGGACCGAATTCAGCGATACCACATCATGCCACCGGCGACAGAAAGATGAAAGCAGGAGAGCCTGTAGTCATGGACTTCGGCGGACTGTTCCCCTCTGGTTATTGCTCCGACATCACGAGGACCATCTTCGTGCCGGGCAAGGAGCCGAAGAAGAAGATGAAAGAGATTTACGAGATTGTCTTGCAAGCCAATCAGGCTGCCAGAAAAGCATTGAAACCAGGCCTTAAATATAGAGAATACGATAAAGTCGCGCGCGATTTTATCGATCAGGCCGGATACGGCAAGTACTTTACTCATGGACTCGGCCACAGCCTGGGACTGGAAGCACACGATCCCTGGGACTATGAGAACGCCACCATGGAAGAGGGTTCTGTCTTCACCGATGAGCCCGGAATATACATCGAAGGTGAAGGCGGGGTGCGCATCGAAGACGACCTGGTTGTCACCGCCAACGGTGCCAAGATTCTTACACCAGCTCCATATCTGGAGTTCTAATCTGATCGTGCTTTTCTTCAATTGCCGCTATTGAGCGACTCGATCTTGAAAATAATTTCGTCTGACAAGTCGGAAAATTTATTTTCGAAATGAACCAGGAGTATTAGCTGATTCATTGCTCGGCATGGTGGCGGATCTCTCCCATCACCAGCTTCATCAGGTCCTCCACCGGTCCGACCGTCGTGCCGGTTACACCCCTCTTCTTACGTTCCACCAGCCAATAGAGGAACAGCATTCGTTCTAACGCGCGGGCAAACGGTAGCAGACTTTCCACCTCTTTTACCTGCCGTCCTGATTCGAAACAATAGGCATCCAGGAGCTCACGCCGCCATTCTCGCAGCGCACCATTCTTCTCGTGGTCGGAAGTGATGGTCGCCAGATCGACCATCGGAACGCCTACAATGGTGAACCAAGACCAGTCGAATACAAAATGGCGACCGCCACGACATACGATGTTCTCTGCATAAAGATCACCGTGTACAAGCGAAATCGGCTCACCGGCAAGGTGCTGGGCAACTCTGGTAGCGCTGGTGCTGAGAAAGTCGCAATCTTCCTTTGTCAGATCGCCCCACTCGCCTAGCCAAGTCGAAAGCTCCAGGGCGAACTCGTTGAAGTCGATAGGCGTGAGGGAACGCAAGATGTTCATCTGGATAAGCTCATCCATACGATACGAGTAGGCGCGATGCATGCGAGCCAGGTCCTCACCTAGCTGCCTGGCTGACTTGGCATCGGCACTATCTTTGAGATAAACGGTGCCGAGGTCCTCCAGGAAGAGAGCCGTAATCGGACCGTAATTGGCGCTCAAGAAGAGCTGTGCAGAGCTTGAAATGGAGGGAATGAGAATGCGCTCGTGCAGATCCTGCTCGATGTCCCAGGGTGGCAAAACCAACTTGTAAATCAGGGTCTCAGGCAAAGCGTCCTGAAAGTACAGGCGCTCTACATACGAAAAATCACGATGACGCAATAGATCGCGCTTGCATATTTCGACAGGCTTGCCGAAGAACTCTCGCAACCAGCCCTGAAGACGCTCTTCCGGAACGGGTTTGAGGAGCTGCAGGGATTCGTTTTCGCTAGCCTCGGTCACAACATCTTCCTTCTCTTTCTTCTTTAATTCTACTGGGCCAGGGTTAAGGCTTCGAGTCCTGATAAGAGCATATGAGGGTGAAAACCTTCTCCTTGCCAATCCCCTCTCTCACTCCGGGCTTAATAATCAAATCAAAAGCCTAATCAAGAGTTATCACAAAGAGGGATACAGCAAGGGCAGCGATTGGATAAAATTGGCAGATTAGTATTTAGCCTGCACCTTCATTTCATTCGGTAAGAACAATCGACACTGCAAAAGAGCTGCCCCAAGAGGTTCCCAAGGACGATAAGATTCGTCGATATCGTTGTCCGGGCTGTGGCGCGGATCTCGTATTCGAGCCCAAAGACGGCGGTCTGACATGTCCTTATTGCAACCACAAAGAGGAGATTCCTCAAAGTCTGGAGACTGTTCAAGAGCGCTCCTACGAGGAGTATCTGCGTCCCGGGCATTTGCAACCGATTGCGGAGAATGCACTCGAGGTCAACTGCAACAGTTGTGGTGCGCTAGTTACATTCACACCACCTGAAGTAGCCCGTCGTTGCGATTTTTGCTCGGCACCGATTGTCGCTCAACCAAAGTCTGCCGATCCAATCCTGGCCCCTGAAGCCGTGCTTCCCTTTCATGTCGGCAAACAAGCAGCTAGCGACGCAATCCGACACTGGATCGCCACTCGTTGGTTCGCCCCCGATGCTCTCAAACGATTTGCCTCACCCGGCGCGATAACTGGCGTGTACATTCCATTCTGGACTTTCGATGCCTTTTCGAGAAGCTATTACACCGGGCAACGCGGTGACTATTACTATGAAACCGAGTACTACACGACTACCGACAGCAACGGGAATACAATCACTCAGTCTCGGCAGGTGCAGCGGATTCGCTGGTGGCCTGCATCAGGCAATGTCGAACGCTGGTTCGACGATATTCTGATACCAGCGACGAAAGCGCTGCCTCAAGGCAAACTGCGAGAGCTGGAGCCATGGGACCTCAAGGAGTTGAAACCCTATGACCCGGCGTTTCTCTCGGGTTACAAGGCACAGCGATACCAGATCGAGTTGCCACAGGGATTTGAGTTGGCTAAAGAGATCGCGACCAAAGTAATTTCAAACGATGTTCGTGCCGACATCGGCGGCGATCAGCAAAGGGTTTTCGACATAAAAACTCAGTATTCGGCCATCACCTTCAAACACATTCTTATGCCCGTCTATGTAGGTGCGTACCGGCTCAACGAAAAGCTTTACCAGGTAATAGTCAATGCCCGCACAGGCGAGGTGCAGGGTGAGCGTCCTTACAGCTGGATCAAGATTACGCTGGCAGTGTTGCTGGGCTTAGCAGTGCTCTTCGGACTTCTGTGCATGTTCGGTGCGTTTGAACCAGGTTCGTCCAACAGCACTTCGCCGCCCCGCTATGGGACTAAGTCTCAGGTCTTGCCAGAGTTGCGCATGCAGCAATTTCACCTTCCAGTCTCCGACGGTAAATCAAGCAAATCTTAGCCTCCGGACCAATATTTGATGTTTTCTTGAGATCTTGTAACAAGGAGCATGTTCGTAACCCTGCATGGCGAAGCATGCATCACCGGCGTGCCGCTGGAGCGAGGCGGCGTAGTGCGTGTGTAACATTACACGCAATTTCGACATGCGTCGCGGCAAGAGCCAGTTCGACTGTGATCGCCAGCGCTTCTTACATCAGTCCTAATGTGTGAAAAGAGGGCTATGTAGACTGGAATTGGTTCAATTCCTTGTATATAGTCGATCCCAATAACTTTCTTTTGACAAATGAGAAAAGCAGAACCACATCAGTATCAATCCACTTATCCAATAAGATATCAGCCTAGTTCTCTGCATGGTGCTCGACAGCAAGCCGAGCCCGGGCGTTGTACTGACTTCGTCAAAGGCTGAGGACGTTGCAGGCGCTACCGCCCGTAGACCGGAAACTCGAACAAGAGGTGAGAAATGTATCGCAGACTTGTGATCTGCCGATCAGTGGGTCTTGTGGTTCAAGGCATGGGGCTGCTCCTGTTCTTGAATCTCCATATGTACCTGACTGCCCTGTGGGCGGGGGTGTGCTTCATCTGGACTGCCGTTGATTTGCTGAGGGCCTGCCTGCGACGCATCAGTTCGCCATACGAAACGATCAAAAAGGACTTCGCCTGGCTTCCTTTGACGGGACGCAGCCTGAACCGACTATACTTCACTGTCTGGTTCCTGCTCGCCGCCCTCGTCTGGATGCTCGGTTCACAAGGAAGGGACGTCTCTCCTTACGAAACCCTGGAGTTTTTAGGAGCCCTCCTGTCGACCATTGCTGCTATGGCTCTTGAGAAATGGGAAGTCTCAATTCTCATAATAGAAAAGCCTCGAAAATAGTCGAAGGGTTGAGCCCAGGCGGTCTGCGTATGAACGTGAGATCGCCGGCTCAAGGCGACAGGCGACTTCGACAAGTGTCGCGACAAGAACTTGAGCGGGGCTTATCGAATCACCGAAGGCGTAGAGTCTGCAACAGGACTTTCGCCTTCGGCACTTTGTCTCTTATTCGATCTACGTGACACCAAATGCAATACTATCGTAAAAGCAATTTCTAATACCACTATATTGTGTCGTATACTATTCGTAAAAAAAATGTAGTCGGAAACCCTGATGACAGGTGGCGGGTGACACATCGTGTGTTTCCCACCACCTGTTAAATCAGAGTTGGAGCGCTGTTCAGACTAGCCGAGCCAGCACTACGGTTATGTTGTCGGGTGCGCCTCGGCCTTTGACATAGTCGACCAGGACCTGGCAGGCAGTCTCAAGATTGGGGTTCTCGTTCAGGAGTTTCTCAATCTCCTCGTCGAGTAAGACATCAGTCAAACCATCAGAGCACAGAAGAAACACGTCGCCTCTTTTGTGTTTGGTGGCATGATGCTCGACTTCGACATCTTGCTCGCCGACGTAGCGGGTGACGATGTGAGAGCGCGGGTGACCCCGGCGTTTCTCCTCTGCCACTATGCCTTCGTCGACGAGTTGTTGGATGATTGAGTGGTCCTTACTCAGCGGGCCAATCTTTCCATCTCGGAGACGGTACGCCCTGGAATCACCGGCATGGGCTACATGGACGAAGTCGTCCCCGAGCACAATAGCCACCAGGGTCGTCCCCATTCCGGAGAACTGCCATTCCGCTGTGGATGTGAGATAAACCTCTGAGTTAGCCGCTTTCAGCGTGCGGTCAACCCACTTCTTCACAGAACGACGACTGCGATAGTTTGGTAACGAGCTGGTCGTATCTTCCTCGATTGCAGCAACAACCAGCGAGGCTGCTTTGCTGCCACCGTGGTGACCGCCCATTCCATCAGCGACCACCAGTATCCGGTTGTCCTGGCTGATGAAGAACCTGTCCTGATTCTCGAGTCTCACACAACCCACATCAGTCGCGCCGGCTGCTTCCAAGTTGAACTTGAGAGTAGGCTCGGCACCTTCGGTTGTTGTGTGTGATCGATTCATAGTTACCAACTACCTTGTTCCTTCGCTTGCCTTATTCGCCGTCGTCCTCGTCCTGCTTTGATTTTCTCACAGGCAATCTCACGGTTACCTTGACAGACTTGGGTTTGTTGAGCGCGCTTTCCAGATCGGCTCCTGAAGGAATCACGTCCTGCGAAGGACAGCCTTCGTCCACTACTCTGTCAACCGGGGTGACATCAGCCTGATTATACGCCCCCACCTCGGTTTTATCGGAAGGACGCCGCCTGATCATGCGCTTGCGTTCCTCGATCTTACTGCGTAATGATACCGCTAATGAGTGCGGTTTGGCCTCCTTCAAACAGCCCAAAAGCAATTCGGCAAGTTTTCGTGCCACTGCCTGGTGTCTGGCGAACGGTTCCTTCAGATAACCCCAGCGCATCGTCTGCCTGTCAAGTATTGGGTATGCCACTACTTTGATGTGGAGACGAGTCTCGAAATCGCCAGCCTCACGGTAGTACCATTGCACTACCATAACTTCCAGGACGGTCCGGTCCAGCCGCTGATAGCGCGGTACTCCCTTCGGCTTACTCTGCCAGAACCAGCGCCTTGGCTCCAACTGCCAGTACTGCTTCCAGACATGCGTTTTGCCGGTGGCAGAAGGGTAGTGACCAGTCGGCAAGCGACGCCGAGTGTAAGGTGGCGACCAGTTGTCCCAATCCGCTAGCTGGGTCTGAGTGTCATCAGCGCCGAAGAAGTTGGGTGTGACCGTATCGATTCTGACCAGGCGGTGGTCCTTCGCCAACGCCTTGAACCTTGTCTGCAGGTCGATCGGGCCGTGATTGACTACATGCACTCCGAAGAACTGGCGGCGCGGGTCGTCTGCCACACGTTTGACGTAGGCCAGTTGGGCGGGTGACAACTCGCGCTTACCGCCGGGATCTGCGGCAAGAACTTCGCGCACCGGTTTGATGGGAGTCTTTCCCGATGCTGGCGCAGAGTCATTCCCCGTTCCGCTCGGAGCTACCACCAGTTTGACCGGCAGAGGAGCCGGCCCTGGTGA
>CAYTDR010000123.1:0-2947 GCA_964436185.1 uncultured Candidatus Obscuribacterales bacterium
ATTCAACCAACCGCTCGGCAAAGTGTTCGCTTCCATGGGGATCCTCAACCAGGACGGCATTGAGAAGGCACTGGCAGCGCAATCTATGATTCAGTCCGGAAACGTCAAGCGGGAACTGGCTGTCAAGGCTCTCGCTTATGCCTACAAGTCCGGCGTAGACTTCAAAGAGACCGTCAATAAGATCTCTCCCGTCGCCATATCCCAGGATGTAACCGCTGAGCTGGAAGCTCTCTTGCTCGAATCCGGTATGGCTAACGAGCAAATCATCAAAGAAGCGCGCAAATTGAGTCTCGAGCGCAAGTTGCCTCTGGCGAACAGTCTTCTCACTATGCGCTGCATGGGATTTCCTCATCTTAACTATGCTTTCGAGTGCTTGCACTTGATTCGTCAGGGTCGTCTCACCAAACAACAAGCCGTTGATGCTCTGACAGTCGTCAAAGATCAACATGAAGAACTGGCTTCCGTCCTGCACAACAGAGGACATGTTTCGAGAAACACACTCTCTCGCATTCGCATCGGCGATCTCTTGCTCGCCAGCAAAGTAGTAAACGAGAAGGACATGATCTCGATGGTGGAAGAGTCACTGGCAGCCAAACAACTGATCGGCGAGACTCTGGTGGATTATCAGTTGATCAGCAAGGAATTGCTCGCTGAAGTAATCGCGCTGCAGAAGCTCTGTTCGACAGGTGCAGTGGAAAAACGGCAGGCGGCAAGAATTCTGCGCAAGGCTGTCACCAGCGGAGTAACTGCTGCGTCAGTAGCCAAGCAAGAAGCATGTTTGAAAGACGAACCGGAATCGGCTTCCGGGCTGGAACTGCTGATAGTGGCACGTTTTACCACACCGCAAGTGGTGCGTGAAACCAGCGAATACTTTGGTGAATTCGGAATGGGTGAGTTGAGATCGCTAGTGGCTGCCGGTGAAATCGAAGAGCACATGTACGACGCCGCTAAAGAATGCGGCAGACTCCTTCACCATGGCTGGCTTGATGCCGAAGACGCGGTCGCCGTACTACACCATTGCGACAGAACCCTGTCGAGCGTCAAGGAAGCGTTGGATACACTCAAAATCTCTAAGGTTCAAGAACATGCATCACGCCTGGAAAAAACGGTAGAAAGAGCCGTGAAATCCTCGAACGCCTGGCGTCCGCGATTCTCCAAGTGTATGTTCTTCCTTTCTCTCCTTGGTTTGCTGGCTGTCACGGCTGTAATGACTGCACTTTCCGTTATGTTGAAGCCTCTCAGCTTCAATGGTATGAGTTACTGCATAATCGCCGCCATCGCCATTCTTGTTTTCGGAGCAATCAGAAAGAACACGCAGCGCACTCTGATGGTTCAAATGGAAGAGATTAAGCAACAGACTGAATCAGCCAATGAAAATTTGAAGAGACTCCTCAACGTAAGCATCTCCTGATAGACGACTACTCCGCTGCAGAACCGGCAGAAAGGGGCACTTGTTGCCCTTTCGCTGTTTGCCCGCTGGGTTGCAATCCAGCGAAATAGTCGAGAAACCGGCGAGCATACTGGTGTTTGATCGCTTTTATTGCGCCAATGCAGGCTAAGTATCAGTGTGGCTGTATTTAGTTCCTCACACTTTCCTTATCTCGAGGAGGCAGAATGGCAGTATCGAATCGAGGGACCGACTTCGAGCGATAATTTGAGCTCCTGACATCGACCTGTTTTGTTTAGGATTTTCGTCAGACGCAACCTAATTTATTGAGATGGTGTGTCGATGTTTTATCCTGATGAATTTCAAATTAGTTTTGTAAATTGTCGATACAACCGGGTCCAGAAAGGGCATGTCAAAGGAACATTAGACGGGGAGATGCTTGTCATCTTATAATGGAAGGACTAGTATAATTTCCTGACTAAGGTCCAATATACATACAAGGTAATTCCCAAAACTTTGGAATCAGCACGTTTGTAGTTTCGGTAGTTCGGGTGTCAAAGATGAGCAAAAAGGTCAACAAGCTGTTCAATTACACTGTCGCCAATATTCCGCGACCTCGCTGGAATGTCCTCGACATGATCAACGTGATCAACAAGGGAGAAGTCCCGACATTGATACTTTGCGAGATTGACATGACCTGGGCCGAGAATCTTCGCAAGCAGCTCAAAGAGACTGGTTGCAGGACAACAGTCACGGCGATCCTACTAAAAGCAATTGCTGTCGCTCAGCGGTCTCACCCAGACAGCAGAACCGCCAGGCTCCCATGGGGCAAGCTGGTCACCTTCCGCGATATTGTGGCCGGATTTACCGTAGAACGGTATATAGGCTCTCAACCCGCTGTGTTTTTCGGCGCTATTGAGAATGCAGACACCAAACCACTTACTGAGATCGCCAAAGAGCTGAGAGAATACGGCTCTTCGGAAATGAATGAAATTCCCCAGTTGGATGTACAGAACAGATTCAATGGTATGCCCTGGCTGTTCCGCCAGTTCATCCTCTGGTTAGGCAAACGCTATCCTTGGGTGCGGCTCAAATATCAAGGCGCGACATTCGGCTTGAGCACACTCGGTAAGTTCGGCGTACGAGTTCTGGTTCCACCGTGTGTCACCACTTCTACATTTGGAGTGGGTGAAGTGGAAGAACGTGCAGTCGTCCGCGATGGAAAAATTGAAATCCGTCCGATGATGACTATCGCATTGAACTTCGATCACAGAGTTATTGACGGTGCGCCTGCGGCCCGTTTCCTTCAAGATGTGGTTTCGTTGATGGAAGGTGGATTGGAAGATTACCTTCGCAACGAGCTAAGCAATTTTACCTCCGGCTTGAAGGCACCAGTCGAAGCTCCTACATACTCCTAAGCGCGTAACCGCGAGCCGTACAGAGCTGATTTCGCAAGCAGGTTGGTTAAGGTCCTGGAAGCTTGGTGGCCTCCGGGTACGTAAAAGTGCCCTGAGAACTTGCGAGGAGCCTTTGGCAGTAGTGTGCCTTCGATTCGCGGTA
>CAYTDR010000123.1:2957-7547 GCA_964436185.1 uncultured Candidatus Obscuribacterales bacterium
CAGAATTGCTTCAGCACTTGTGAGCACTGTGCTGGGTTCAACAACTCGCCGTGCCGCCAACGGCGGTAGGAGTCTTTGTGAGTTTGCAATCACAACAACTTGCCAGGTGGAGTTTCGAACTAACGGCTGTCTGACTTCAACTTGTCTAACTGATCAACCACCGCAAGAGCTGCGCGTTCTCCGGCATTGATGGCGCTCTGTGCATCGTCAGCGCTTGTCGACATGAGATTGATCTTTGAGACTTGCGGATGAATCAGGATGTCTGCCTGCTGGGCGTCAAGCTTATCCAGATGATTCAGATGCAGGGTCACCACGCGGTTGCTGACGCTGCCGAAACGATAGAATTCAGCCTCGTTCATCGTACCGCTGCCATCGTTCAAATCGACTGCGATCACCACGTCAGCGCCCATGGCTTTCACCTGGCGAACAGGAAGATTGGCGATAACTCCACCATCAACAAAAAGACCGTCGTCTCGCTTAACTGGTTTTCTCAAAACCGGAATGGCGGAGCTCGCCTGTAGTGCCCTTCCGAGATTACCGGTGCGAAGGGTCGTCAACTCTCCATCAATAAGATTGAGCGCAACTGCACCGAACGGTATTTTAAGCTCTTCGATATTCTGCTCCGCTTGCGGAACGTGCTTGTTGAGAAAGTCGCGAAAGCGGTTTCCCTTGTATAGCCCATCCAACCCTTTATGATTTACGAGCCTGGGTAATGCCATAACTGGAATCGCCAGCACTCGCATCTTTATCGGAATGGTCAAGTAAGAGTGCATCAGAGACCGTTTGGTGAACATCTCCTCAATGGCATTGATGGTGACGCCTGCGCTGTAGAGACCACCGACGACAGCGCCAATATTGGTGCCGGCGATGTAGTCGATTGGAATGCCTTGTTCTTCCAGTACTCGCAGTACGCCCACATGAGCAGCGCCCCTGGCACCGCCGCCACTGAGTGCCAAACCTATTTTCGGTCTAGACGTGACTGATAGCTGATGTTCGTATGCCTTAGACGGCTGAACCGCAATGAGGCAAAGACCGAAAAGCGAGAGCAACAGATTCAAGCAGAAAACTGAGAGTTTGCGTTTCGCCGTCAGCACCTGGCTTTTGTCCAACTGAGACATACTTAGGTCCAGACCCATTGCATTCTTGAAGGAATTAGCCAGCCAAGTCGAGAGAGCGTCTCATCCAGACCAAGACCATTTTCTCCACAGTATTTTAGAACTCTCGGCGCATCATCAGCAGGCAAGAAACCTAGCTTGTACAAGGAGTAAGATCTCAACGCGAGGAACAGCAGCGTTTCGTCGATGATGTGTGCTGCTAGCACTCGCTTGCCGCCTTTAATCGAACTTTTCTCGTCGCCAATAATCTCATCAATTGACTCTAGAGTAGCCATCTCAGACTCAACGAGCAGGTCCTTGAAACTAATCTGGCGTTGTGGTGCTTGTACTGGAGGATTTAGCTCTGCCATCGCTTGATAGACTGATATGCTTTGATTGCGCGCGGCTTTCAACACCTGCGCAGCCTGGAAGCTCTTCAGTGTTGAGGAAGCAATCATATCGAGCACCACAATAGCGTTTTCGATTACATCATGTGTGACAAGCCCTTGCTCGAGAAGAATTTGTCCGAACTGTTTTTCCTTGACCAGCTGAATCTCGATACACTCAATTAAATCGCTTTCTGAGATCAAACCAGCCATGGCGATGAGTTCACCAATTTTGAGATTCTGCTCTCCTTTCGGGACATAGAGACCAAGCTCGAAAAGCGCTTGCTCAATACTGATCTTTCTCATTCCAACCGCTTTCAGAGCGGTTTTTGCGACATCCTGCGGGATCTTCTTTTCTCTCACCATGATGAGAGCATGTAGTGCTGCCGTCATCACCCAACTGGAGACTTCTCTGTTGAGCACAAGAATTCTGCCTGTCTGCATTCCTGTGCTTAGTGCTTGTTGCAAAGCGCGACCGATGCTGGCGGTGTTAATCAGGTCGCAGTCCAGCAAAAGTTGAGTGAGCGGTGTGGTGAGAGTTGGAACTTTCGCGGTTGCTTTGTGAACGCTGCCAATCACGCCGATGGCGTCTTCGAGATTCATACGATTTTGACGTGCCAGGCGCAAAGCTCGAACCGCCATGTCCAGAGTTATCGAACCCTCGTCAACGTACGTTTGAGCTTCTTTCACCAGCGCTAACGACTCATGGGACAACATATCGAGCATCGTAATCGCTCGTTCGATCGGCACGCTGAGATTGCTGGCGGTTTTCTGTGCCTCTTCCAGCTGCGGCTTTTTCAACATGCCCGTGCCCAGCAACAGGGTGGACAGAGCTTCGGATGTTTTTTCCACCATGTTACTGTCTCAAAAAGGGGATTCCTTGGCAGGCATGACATTTAGTAGCCTTGACATATGATAACTGTACCATCCATTTTTGCGGACCAAACCCACAACGCGATTAAGCGCGCAGACATCGAAATGCCTCTTGAATAGCACTTTTCGACCTTCTTCTTCCGCTCAAAATTTCTTCAAAGGTGGAAGCGGGAGAATGGGTGTTCCTTACATGCGCACCATATGTACGCGCATCGTACGTTCAGGCCCGTAAGGATTTAGACGCAACACAGCAGGGCAAGCTATATCTACAAATAAACTATTTCCACCCTCTCCATCAATCACTCTTTCGGGGGACATAATCTGCGTTTGCCAGGACTGATGAGCCTTTTAAGACCTTCTTTCGCTTGCACAAGCGATGAACATTCGACCTGCAGACAGAAGTCATGAGCATCTGCTCGGTTTTAATTCTCGAGTCTGCTTTTTTTGAATTTCCAGGCGAGTCTGTTGGTAAAATCTTTGCTGCCAACCATGGGGCTGTTTCGCCAGTAGGTTCAAGGTCGCTGGTTGTCGATCAATCCGGGTATAGTCGGTCTTAGTTGATCTAAGTGGTTCCAGCCGCACACCACATTTAGTGACTGCCCGGAGTTGCCCGAGACCGCGCGGCTCGAATATCAAATCCCATTGAGCCCAAAAAAAATTGAGGAAGTTTTGCTCTTATGAAAAACCATCATGGCGACCAGCACGGATACTACCGGTTTGCCACTATCCGAGATGATCGAATTGTCTTCGTTTGCGAGGACGATCTCTGGGAAGTGGCGACAGAAGGCGGTATGGCCAAACGCTTGACCGCTGCGCGAGGCGAACTTTCCCTGCCGAGAATCTCACCTGATGGCAACTGGATTGCATTTGTGGGCAAAGAAGAAGGTCATCCGGAGGTCTGCGTCATCCCTGGCTCTGGTGGTTTGCCGGTGCGTTTGACGTACCTGGGTTCCGACGTACTGAGCGTTGTCGGTTGGTCGGCTGATGGCGACGAGATTCACTTCGTCTCTGATGCCCGCTCGCCATTCTTTCGCGAAGCGGATGCCTACGCGATCAAGCCTGATGGTGGCGAACCATCTTGTCACAAGTGGGGGCACGTTCAATCGTTCATGATTGCCAAAGACGGCAAAGTGTTATTGGGCAGAAACGCCAATGATCCGGCACGGTGGAAGCGATATAGAGGCGGAACGGCCGGTGACTTGTGGATTGACGGCGACGGCAAAGGCAAGTTCAAACGCCTGATCGAGCTGAATGGAAACCTTGTCTGGCCCTTGCTAATCAAGAACCGAGTGTACTTCCTCTCTGATCACGAAGGTGTGGGAAACATCTACTCTTGCCGCCCGGACGGCAAGGACTTGAGGCAACACACTAATCACAAACAGTACTTCGCTCGCTTTCCCTCTACTGATGGAAAGCGTATTGTCTACACCGCCGGCTCAGAAATTTATGTTTTCGATCCGGAATCGGACAAATCTTGGAAGGTAGATGTGCGTACGCCACCATTCACTTTCCAGGTGCAGCGAAAGTTTATCGATGTTCCGGACTACCTGGAAGGTTTTTCACCTCATCCGGATGGACACTCAATCGCGGTCATAGCGCGCGGAAGACCCGTCACGATGGGCAACTGGGAAGGTCCTGTAATTCAACATGGCGAGGGCAGCAGTGTCCGCTATCGGCTGATCGATTGGCTGCCTGATGGCAAACGATTCGTGGTCGTCTCTGACAGAGATGGTTTCGAGCGCTTGGAATTGCACCATGCCGATCAGAGCCAGGCTCCGGAGTTTATAAGCGAGGACGACATTGGCAGAGTGGTTTCGCTGGCGGTTTCACCGGACGGCGATAAAATTGCCCTTTCGAACCACAGATACGAGCTCGGGTGGCTGGATATCAAAGCGGGCAAGTATACGATTCTTGATCGCAGTCCGGCTGAGCTGCTCACCGATTTTACATGGTCGCCTGACAGCAGATGGATTGCGTACTCCTGGGCTGCTCATCAGGGCTGCTCTAACATCCGGGTGGCCAATTTAGAGACAAGCGACGTCCACAACATCACCAACGAGGTTAAATACGATCATTCGCCCAGCTTCGATCCAAAGGGCCGATTCCTCTATTTCCTCAGCGCCAGAGAGTTTTATCCAGTCTCCGACTCCATGCGGTTCGATTACAGCTTTCCCAGAGGCCTGAAACCATATCTGGTGACTCTGCGCAAGGATGTCCCTTCACCTTTCGTAAAGGAG
>CAYTDR010000123.1:7557-12691 GCA_964436185.1 uncultured Candidatus Obscuribacterales bacterium
GTTGAAGCCGCTGGTCGCTCGCAAGAAGTCCGCTGCCCAACCTGAATCCAATGAAGCGAACGGCCAGGACAAGAAGGGGAAAGACAAGTACGTCAAACAAGTCGACAAATCAAAAGACAAACGTGCGCTCAAGAGAGTCTACAAAGAAGCGCTCACGCAAGCGTACAAAGAGGTTCTCAAGAAAGTCGATAAGGATGGAGGGCTTCCCGCCGAACAACACTCGTCGAACGGCTCAGATTCGGTGAAGAATATCGAAATTGAGTTTGACGATATCGAGTCGAGAATCCTCGCGTTTCCTGTCAGTGAAGGCATATACATGCAGATTGTCGGCGTCGAAAATCGGGCGTTGTTTACGGTTTATCCAATCAAAGGCATTCGTCCTAATTTCTCGTGGTACAGCGATGATTCAAATCTCGGTACTCTGATTGCCTATGATTTCGACGAGAACCGCAGCGCCACACTTCAGAAAGATGTGGGGCATTTCGTGCTGGCTCACGACAATCAGACGCTCTATTACAAAGCACGCAAACGCATTCGAGCGGTGGACGCTCTCGAGAAGCTGCCGGGCGAAGGACGTGAACCTGCCTCGGCGAGTGGCTCGGGGAGGTCATCCGGGTGGATCGATATAGCACGCGCACAGGTCATGGTATCACCTAAGTTGGAATGGACTCAGATGTATTCGGAAGCCTGGAGGCTGCAGAAGGAGCAATTCTGGGACGAGTCTATGTCGGGAATCGACTGGGATCTGGTTTACAAACGATACTCGGTTTTGCTACCACGGGTGAGGACACGACATGAGGTGTCCGATCTGATTTGGGAAATGCAGGGAGAGTTAGGTACATCTCATGCCTATGAAATGGGCGGTGATTACAGGCGTTCTCTCCATTATCATCAGGGATTCCTCGGTGTAGATGTGGCCTGGGATGCGAAGCGAAAAGGTTATCGCATCGAAAAGATCCTCAAAGGGGACAGTTGGAGTCCCGAGGCGTCGTCACCACTGATCAGACCCGGGCTCAACATCGCGCAAGGCGATGTTATCGTCTCCATAAACGGAACCCCGGTTTCGAAGGAGCTCACTGTCGATCAACTGCTTCTCAATCAGCAGTCGATGGAGGTTAGTATCGGGATTCTCGGTAAGGACAAGTCGAAACGAAATGTAGTCGTCGAGACATTAAGAACTGAACGACCGTTGCGCTATAGAGACTGGGTGGAGAGCAATCGCAAGTCCGTCCATGAAGCGACTAAGGGAAGAATAGGCTATGTGCACATCCCTGATATGGGACCGTGGGGATTTGCCGAGTTTCATCGCAGTTACCTGTCGGAGGTAAACAAAGACGGATTGATCGTAGACGTTCGCTACAACAGGGGAGGCCATGTTTCTCCGTTGTTGTTGGAGAAGCTTCTCCGCAAACGTGTCGGTTATGACGTATCCCGCTGGGCACCATCGATGCCTTATCCACCCGAATCAGTAGCCGGACCGATGGTGGCAATCACCAATCAGTTTGCTGGCTCAGATGGCGACATCTTCAGCCACTGTTTCAAACTCTACAAACTCGGACCCCTGGTAGGGAAGAGAACTTGGGGAGGTGTGATCGGTATATGGCCGCGACACAGGCTTGTGGATGGAACTGTAACAACGCAGCCGGAATACAGCTTTTGGTTCAACGATGTAGGCTGGGGAATCGAAAATTATGGGACCAAGCCTGACCATGAAGTTGACATTCCACCGCATGATTTCATCGCCAAAAAAGATCCGCAAATGGAGAAAGCGCTCTCATTGATTCACGAATTGCTCAAAGCTAATCCCGTCATGCTGCCCGACTTCTCGAATCGCCCCCTCTTGCCATTGCCCGAGCAGCTGCTCAAGGAACCGAAACGTCAGGCGGTAAAGGGACCATCGAAAAAGTCCGCATCGAACGGCACAAGCAAAAGCACTACCGGCGGCACTACTCGAAAAGGGCCGGCAGCCAAAGTTCGAGCAGGAGCCGCTCAGGCAGCTAAAAAGACGGGACGACCAGCGGCTGGGGCAAGGCCAGCTAAGGGAAAATCTTCTAGACCTGCTGGCTCTCGTTAGCCTGGTATCACTCTATATACTCACTACAAGGAGAGTCAACTCGTGCAATTGCTAATAGACCGTATCGCCTCGGAAGGAAGACACCTGGGCAATGGGATTCTGAAGGTTGACGGGTTCATGAACCATCAGATCGATCCTATACTCATGAAAAATATTGGAGAAGAGTTTGCACGGAGATTCGAAAAAATTGATGCAACCCGCATCCTCACCGCGGAGACCAGTGGCATTGCGCCGGCGCTCGCTTGCGGTATGGTGATGAATTTGCCGATTGTATTCGCTCGCAAACACAAACCTGTGACAATGGTCGAAAATCCGTTGCGAGAGTCCGCTGAATCGCATACGCATGGAGGTCATGCCGACCTTCTCGTTTCTCCCGAGTACCTCGGTGCATCAGACCGAGTGTTGATCGTGGATGATTTTCTCTCAACTGCAAGAACGCTCAAAGCGCTGATTCGCCTGGTGGCAAATAGCGGCGCTCAACTGGTCGGCATCGGAGCCGTCATCGAGAAGTCGTTCGAAGGTGGACGCTTGGCGCTTGGAGAAATAAGTGTACCCGTGGAGTCACTGGCGGTGATTGAACGATTCGATGGCGATACGATAGTCTTCAAATAAATCCGGTCTGTTAACGCGAGACATTAACTCTGCCTTCACTCACACATCGTATTGTGAGAGATGCTTTGATACCGTATTTTTCCGTTTTCGGGCGCAAATTGATAAGCGTGGCTTATCAAAGGCATCTTTGATATCGTATTTTTCCGTTTTCGGGCAAAAATTGATAAGCGTGGCTTATCAAAGGCGTCTTTGATATCGTATTTTTCCGTTTTCGAGCGCAAAGTGATAAGCCGGACTTATCAAGGACCTTGCTTCGAATCGAACACTAGGTGTTGAGAAGCTCGATGTGACTGCCGCCTGTCGGATGACCGAAATCATCGAAAGCAGAACCGCCCCTCTTGAATATCTCCCAATAGCGCTTTGAATGTCCGGAGCTTCCAGGCGCGAACGCCAGGTCTCCTTCCATGATGTTGAAGCTTCCCGTCGCTACCGTAGCGGCTCTTATGAAGCCGTTGATCGTCACTTTCACTCTGTCACCAGGATTGAGGTTAGTGACGATATCGTCACCCTGGCGAATGCTGGTTTTTATGTTTCCGAACGAGTCTACATAGGTGACCACGCTCTCCGGAAGCGGCGGTACAACTTCCCTTGGGTCCAACCGGTGATTAAGGAAATCGAACTCTCCCTTCACTGCTTTGCCGACCACTTGCGGGAAGAAGTCGCGAGAACGGAATTGGCTGCCTGCTTCCTCGACATGCGTGCTCCAGATCTCCTGTATCTCCGGCAGGATAAACGATAATGAATAGCCGCTATTGACCGCAACGATAGGAACGCCATTTTTCATGGTGAGGAAGAGCAACCCTTCCCCTTCATTGTTCTGCCTGGCTCGCAAGTTGTCTTTTCTGGGAGCGGTATTGGCAAAAATGAACAAATCTGCGGGTCGCAAAGATGGATCGGAAAGTCCCAGCTGAGCCAGGAGAAAGCCCGTTGCGATCGTATCGAACGCGGGCACTGTCGTATTTAGGAGCCTGACTCCGTCCGGTAGATTGCGCAGGAAGGCTGACGTTACTTCCGCCCACGCCATATCCCCCGGTCCATAGTCACAGATCAGATGCAATAAACGCGTCATAGTCGTGTCCCTTTCAAGTGAAACCGTTGAGAGAGTTCCTATAAGCCTAGCAGAGTTTTATTGTCAAACTCTACCAGTCGTCTGATATGCTTGCTTCCATAGTTTTAGCGAAACGGCGCGTGCAGAGGCGTCGCGTGAGGTCATGAGTTGACAAGAAAAACCGCCACTGCCGGAGGTAGTACTGAACTATCGGTAGCTGTCGCCATATTCAAAGTGTTTTTGTACCTGTTGTCAATGGTGCTGTTGATGATGGGGGCGTCTGCCGTGCTTGGTCAGCATCAGTTTAGCGATGCCATTTCTTCGGTCGGTATATATGCCAATTCTCTGGGCGAACTGGTAGGACTTGCTGCTGCAGTCCTTTCAGTTGCTATCGTAGAGCGTGGTAACACCGCCAAATTTCTCTACGATGTGGGATATTTCGATGCGACTGCGCTGAAACAGACGGCAGTAGGGTTTCTTCTCGGCACCATATTGATCTCGGCGATGTTTGGTGTCATGTATCTCTTCGCTGCCTTTACAGTGCAGAAAGTGGTCTGGCCTGTGGACCTACTTCCGGCCCTGCTTTTCTTCTTTCTAGTTGCAACCTGTGAAGAGTTGATTTTTCGCGGGTACATCTTCTCGGTGATTGACAGAGGATGCGGCACCACCATCGGGGTGCTTGCTTCGTCGCTTATCTTCGGATTTGCTCATTGGATCAATCCTGTCGAGAGCTTGACCTTCTGGGAGCACTTATATTCTTGCGCGGTGCTCTCTTTCGAAGCTGGTTTGCCGCTCGTGGCGGGATACATCCTGACGCGCAGAATATGGCTTTCTGTCGGCATTCACTGGGCGTGGGACTTTATGGAAGGCACCGTATTCGGTTTCATCGTATCGGGCGCGGATCTGGGGGAGTCGATTCTCACATCCAGAGCCACCGGTAATTTTTTTATTTCGGGCGGTGCCTTCGGTCCGGAAGCAAGCATAATCGCATTTTTGATTGGTACCATAAGTGGTGCTGCCGCACTTGTGTGGGCATATAAAAACGACAAGTGGCGACCGTTCCCACGGAAGGGCAAGAAAAATAAAAGCAAGTGACTGGATTAAACGTATTGCTGAAGTTTTAAAGATAAATCTTTGAGCTTGAACGGTTTCTTCAGATAGTCGTTAGCTCCGGCATTCATACATTCGTTTTTCTCTTGCTTGGAGTTCATCCCCGTCAGCATGATGATCGGGCTGGCGCCTCCGGTAGAACGATACTGACGGCAGATGTCCGGACCTTCCATACCTGGGAGGTTCCAATCGAGAATAATCAAGTCGAAGATCGTGCACTCGAGCTGTTCTAGCGCTTCCAGTCCCGTGTATGCTGTTTCCACTACGTGATCTTGAAAGGTGAGCCAGTC
>CAYTDR010000124.1:0-12656 GCA_964436185.1 uncultured Candidatus Obscuribacterales bacterium
TGCGCTTTGGCGTCATTAACCTCAAAAAGATAAGTGAACAGAACTGTCAGTACGCCGCCGGCGATTACGACTCCCCACATTACATCTGGTAATCGATACTTGCTGAACTGCAGGCGGTATCGCCGAGCGTCCGTAAGGTTTTGCATGATATCAAGCAGCTTGCTGTATGCTTCAACACCTCGTGTCGTATCCGGCTCATAGTCGACAAGCGTCCACCAGATTTCGCGAAATGCAGACTTGGCTGAATCATTGAAAGTATCAGTTGTGGTAATTGACGGCCACTCCTCCTCATCCACGGAGCGGAGATACTCCTGTAGCTGCTGGTGTAGCTTCGATCTCACAGGAGGCGGCATGGTATACGATACGTGAAACAGATCAAGACAGGAGTCAGCCTCCTGCTGGGTCATCATTTTTGCTTGCTGATACTTGCCCTGCGTGTCCACGACAATCAGTCCCAGCAAAACGGAATAAAGCGTTCCGACAATCGACAGGAGGTAACCGGCAACCTCATGATTGCTCCTTAAAACACCTTTGGACACTCGCCATCGAACAAGAAGGACACCCAGTGATGCACACAAAACAGCACCACCAACCACAACAAATCCAAATATCCAGGCTTCAACCATTTCCCCCCCCCACCAATTGAACTGCAGCTTGAGCACTTAATCAGCTGTGCTAATGGATAGGTCATAATTCTCGCGCAGATACTGCAAATATGCGACCAGCTGTAATACAAGCGCCCTATCACTTGCTTGGACATATTTTATTTCGTATTATCTGCGTCTGTTGAATTCGAGGTCGCAATCTCAGTCACAACGTTGTCCGCGACCATGAGTTAGCGTTATCTTATCCAACGATGCAAATGAAATGAAGAACAGCCAGTCTAAAAGCAGTGCTGGTATACTCCTGGCGTCCGCTCGTCGTTATTTTTGTCTGGTCAAAGGCCAAGGAAATTCATTGAAACTTGCATTGCTGTCAGCTCTGTGTCTTTTGCTATGTTGCCCCGCCTGGGCCAAGGATGCTGTTCATCCGAAGTACGTCAAGCTTCCTCTGCTCTACATCACCGATAGAGACAGCACCGCTAAAGGTTTCGGCGGAAACAGAATCCTTGAGAAGGGAGCGTCGATTTACAATCTTCACTTTGGCAGTGTTGATTGCTCTGCAGCAAACTCACAGTGCAAGAACCTAAGCGATGAAGAACGCAGACTTGGTTGGACTGATTCTGACGCGCCAGTGCCGATAGCTATTCATCCGGATGCAGGTTCCGGCACTGACAAGGCTTTTGATGAGTTTGGAAAAACCGTCACAGAGGCGGTTGAAAAGTCTGGTTCGAAAGAGGTTTTTGTCATCGTTCATGGCTTCAACATGAAGTTCACGACTACCGTAAAGTCAGCAGCAGCATTAGCATACCAGGTAAAGCGCCCAGTTATAATTTACGACTGGCCATCCAAGGGGCGACTGGGCGGATATGACGTTGATGCCGGAAACAACGAATGGAGTCAGGAACACTTCGATCGCTTTGTGGAGGAACTGAAAGAGATCAAAAATCGAACCGGGATCAAATTCAACCTGCTGGCTCACAGCATGGGCAATAGGCTAGTTATTCGGTCCGCAACAGTCATCAAGGTTCGACACATCTTCGACCAAATTTACCTGGTGGATCCGGATTTCGATGCGGAGACTTTCGTCCATTATCTGATCCGTTTCACTCGCAACAATGAGGAGCTAGACAAGGAACGCACCGCCGGTGGTGAAAAGATCGAGCCGACCAAGATTCGAATTCTGTTCTCACATAAAGACCGAGCATTGCCATTAGCCCAGTTTGTCTTTGGCGGCTATACGAGACTAGGTCAGGCTGCCGATACCATGTTGTCAATTGTGTTCAACCCGCTTGCACTAGCCGAATCGCAGGTAAATTCAGTAAAGGAAATCTTGTCCGACGAAAAATCCAAACCGATGCCGGAGTTGAATGCAGCGGGCTTTGTAAAGTTCGAGTGGATAGATTTCACCTCACTCGATCGTGGAATAATCGGTCATACGATTCCATATCAATTAATAGCTAATCTCTGTTCGACGGACACTCCCGGCGATGGACTGCAACTGTTGGACAGCAGCAATAGCACTCCTAACCGATTGACCCGCTTGTTTCTCGGCGTGTTTCACCAGAAACAACACATCTCATCAAAGTTGGGAAGTTGCAAACGCGTGGTGTCGGTCAAAGAAGCAGATTCACTGATTGACAATGGACAAGCAGCAACAGCTATCACGCCCCCTTGAGTTAGTCCGCACCAAATAGAATCAGGACTGCCTGGTCTCTCTGCCGCTTTAGCTCGAACGGGGATTGGAAAATAGTTATTTTAGTTGTTGACAAGAAACGTAGTCATAAGATATGAGCGATCATGTGTCGTTGGAGTCCCATAAAAGAGCGTTTATTTACTGCCATGCGGCGCGGCACTTTATTATCAACACTAATTTGTCTAAGCCTTTTTCTTATACAATGCGTCCCTGCAGCTTACGGAAGCGAACCGCCAGCCATTGATGCCGAGTATAGAGAGCTAACAAAACAAGTCCTGTTAGAACTCATCGATCTGGAACGGTTCAGTCTCAAATATCGTCGCGACAGCGCCAAACAGCCTTTTGGCAAGCGACTGCGATATTTCCTTGCTCAAGAGACAGGCGCAGCCACAGGTCTGGCATACGAGTGCATCGCTATCGATCAGTTGAAGGATGGCAGAAAGAACCCTTTGAGAATTGATCCAGACGCTCTCGAAAAAGGATTGAGAACCGTGCTCGTCGGGGCTGTCATTGCAGGTGCCGGCTCTGGTCTGGAGTTATCCTCAAATGCGCTTCTGGCAGCACGAAACTACAAAAAGGGAATCGATTCACGCAGTGCCAACAAATATATGTTGTCAGGACTGACAAAGCTAGATGGGATGTTGACAGAGCGCGAAGGATTCGTAAACCAACACTCGGATCATCCACACTTCAAGCAAGCGATGCTGGAAGGCAAAATACTGCGGTGGCTGCGCCAGGCCGTTGTCCATGAATACATCCAATTTCATAAAGACGTTCGTGGTTTTCGCGCCACTGAAAATGTGTTTTACGCAATGAATATTGCGACCAACGTCGTCTCAGCAGTCTCCGCGCACCATGGTATTAAGGGCCTCGAAGATGCAGATCACAATGGACCCGCGAATATACTTTTCACCGTCGCCGGTGCACTTACGATCGCGTCGCCAATCGTGAGTACGACAGTAGGAAGGATCACAGAAAACGTCGCATTCTCCAAACTGCGCAAACAACTAAATGCAGATCCCAAATTTGACTATGAGGGATTCAAAAAAACGCAGAGTGAATTCGCCGAGTCACTTAACAGCATTGACGAAAACGAAGCGACTGCAGCGGTTTATCGTGCCGGGCAATATTTAGAAGGAAGCACTCGATCACGCCAACAAATGATAAGCGAATTCAAAGTCATGCACTATCTAGATCAAGTGGCAGTAGAGAACGCTGTGATTGGCCCCGCCATTGGTGGCACCTTATTGGGACAGGGAATTGCAGGCACGGTCGGATTTTATAAGTATCACGGCACGCTCAAGGAACTGGACCTCTCGTATAAAGGTTCCGTCGCGGGAGCAGTAGGCACCGGTTCAGCAGTAGGGTTCACTGCGCTCGGTTTGGCGGGGGATTGGTACTATGAACGAAAACTGTCGAAGAAGGGTTTGTTGCCAAAACAATTAATAGAAAAGCGACTAATACATCTAGATGATGTAGAGATGAAAGTTGCTGCAATGTAAGCACAGGGTCAGTCTACAAAGAGGTTGGGAGAGCGTTTCAATGTATACACCAAAGTCATCAGGGGCACGAAGCAATCATGCGATCACGAAGAATCGCCATCGATCGTTATGCATTGCCACTATTATCGGTTCGCTTCTATACGCTCAATCGACATCACTGGTCTTTGCAGCGGAAAGCATTCAACCGATTGACAAAAGCGACCGATTGAACCTGCCGATCAATCAGCCGAAAATCCCGCACTCTAACGTGCTTGACGCACGAAATGCTACTCCGCCATCACGTTTTGCCGTAACCGCACCCGCTGGTGCACCAAACGTTATTATCGTGTTAATCGACGATATCGGCTTCGGTCAACCAAGCGCCAACGGCGGGCCGGTACATATGCCGACGATGGAGCGGCTTGCCAATAACGGTCTGCGCTACAACAACTTCCATACCACTGCACTCTGCTCTCCGACTCGGGCTGCGTTGCTTACCGGACGCAATCATCACATGTGCAACATGGGCTCGATCACGGAAACAGCCACAGCTTTTCCTGGTCAAACCGGAGAGCGTCCCAACAACATAGCACCGCTTGCCGAGACGCTTCGCCTCAACGGATATGCCACTGGAGCTTTTGGAAAGAGTCATGAAACCGCCGCCTGGGAGGTAAGTCAGGCAGGACCGACCGACCGCTGGCCGACTCGGTCAGGTTTCGATAAGTTCTACGGGTTTATTGGCGGCGAGGCGAACCAATGGGCACCAGCCCTGTATGACGGTCTCACACAAGTGGAACCGCCGAGTGATCCAAACTATCACCTCGTCCCCGACATGACAAAGAAAGCAATTGAATGGATGCAGTCCGTAAAATCGCTGACTCCCGACAAACCGGTCTTCATGTATTTCGCGCCAGGTGCTACTCACGCACCACACCATGTTCCTAAAGATTGGATCGCAAAATACAAAGGCAAATTTGATCAAGGCTGGGACAAGATTAGAGAGCAGACACTTGCCAATCAAAAGCAACTGGGAGTGATTCCTGCCGACGCGACGCTGGCACCGAAACCAGAGGCAATCAAGGATTGGGACAAGCTTACGGACGATGAGAAAAAGCTATTTGCACGTCAGATGGAAGTATTTGCAGCATACGGTGAATACACCGACTATCACGTTGGCAGATTGGTCAAATCCATTGAGGACATGGGTCAGCTCGACAACACTCTGATTTTCTATATCGCCGGTGACAATGGCGCCAGCGCAGAAGGTGGTATGAACGGACTGTTCAATGAGATGAGCTATTTCAACGGCATAGCAGAAACGGTACCGGACGTGCTGAAGCGTTACGATGATCTCGGAGGCCCAGATTCCTATGGGCATTATGCTGCCGGATGGGCTGTTGCCGGCGACACACCGTTTACATGGACTAAGCAAGTCGCTGCCAATTACGGTGGCACCTCCAATAGTATCGCTGTGCATTGGCCGAAAGGCATCAAATCGAACGGATTGCGCCCTCAGTTTCACCACGTTATAGACATCGCTCCTACCATTTTAGAAGCCGCAGGTTTGCCGGAGCCTAAATCAGTTAATGGCACCGAGCAAAGTCCAATTGAGGGTGTCAGCATGCTGTACTCCTTCGATGACCCAAAGGCGAAAAGCACTCATAAAACTCAGTACTTTGAGATATTTGGCAATCGTGCAATCTATCACGACGGATGGTTAGCAGGAACAATTCACAGAGCACCGTGGGAGCCTGCGCCAAGAGCGAAATTCGAAGCGGATAAGTGGGAACTGTATGACACCGCCAATGACTTCAGCTTAGTTAATAACCTGGCGGCAAAGAATCCCGAAAAACTCAAGGAGTTGCAATCGCTGTTCCTTGTCGAGGCGCAGAAATATCAGGTCCTTCCACTAGATGATCGACTCCTCGAGCGCTTCAATGCGGCTGAGGTTGGGCGTCCTGACCTGATGGGTGGAAGAACCTCGTTGACAGTATACGAAGGTATGACCGGTATGACTGAAAACGTCTTTCTCAATTTGAAGAACAACTCCTACTCGATCACGGCGAAAACTACAATTCCTGACGGCGGAGCCGAAGGTGTGTTGCTTGCACAGGCGGGTAAGTTCGGTGGATGGTCGTTCTACCTGAAAGACGGAAAACCCGCATTCACATACAATCTGTTGGGTCAAAAGAAATTCACAATCGCAGGCACCGATTCAGTTCCGACTGGAGAAGCAACGATACAATTCGACTTTGCATATGACGGCGGCATTGGAAAGGGTGGTAGCGGCAAGATATCTGTTAACGGCAAACAGGTAGCAGAGGGTCGCATAGAACAGACTCAAGGCCACGTCTTTTCAGCCGATGAAGGCGTAGACGTAGGCGTTGACCTTGGAACTGCCGTCGGCGACTACAAAACACCGTTCAAGTTCAACGGGGAGATCGCAAGCGTGAAGGTTGACGTGAAACCTATGACGCCAGCAGAAAAACGCGAAAGTGAGGAAGCAACTGTCGAAGGAAAGACTAAAAAGATGATATCTGATTAATCGCGAAAAACCGATCTCTTAAGCAGAGATCGGTTGCGGCCCGCGGATTTCGCTTCCAATAGCTGCCACTTCGAATTGTCATAATCCTATGTCTTTTCAAAGAGACTTTCACTACATATAGTGGCAACTATTGACACGCATTATTCACCGTTTATGCGCTGTGACAATGATCGATTGACGCTCTAGTTTCACGACGTAACGTATAGCCGACTTTTTCAACAGACCCTGCTTCTGCGATTCGCCGGGAGACAAGTGATACCACAGGCTGTTGCATGTTCTTGCCCACTCATTGATAAATCCGCTCAGCAGCAGATAAAATCTATGGGTGCAGTGCCTTTATCTGGGCAGTCACCTTATCCAATCGATCCAATTGTTTCTGCGCAATTTGCTCTGGTAGTTTTCCTTCACGTTCCAGGCGCCTGCGATTGATAAAACTATGAATCTGAGTTGTCGGTGTCTTCACTAGTGAATAAGATTGTCCAGCCAAACTCGTGATGCGCCCGGCCAACCCAATCCGATTACGAATTAGCGGTTCATCTCTGTAGCCGTAGAATCCGATGGTTCCAAGGATTGACTTTGAAACCGATGTCATTCCGATGACCGGGCCGGATATAGCTTGCTGGGCTGCCACTCTGCGAAGCTTCGTTATTTTGCGAATTTCCTTGTCGACAACAGCATCGAGCCTGGTGGAATTCTCCTCGAGAAACGCCATTTCTTTTATGTCGATTCCCTCTGGATCATTGACTGCAAGAATTTTTACTTCAGTCAGCTCTTCGGCAAAATTTTCTTCGCTGTCCGGCATGGGGCCAAAAGCCTTATTCAGTTGGTGACGATGAAGCTTGCGCGCAGCCACCCCGGACGCCCAACTCAAGGTTGGGTTCAATGCTGCCAATACGCCAGCCGACAGGGAAACTATTAACGATCCACCATCAAGCTGTGGCCGCCGAAATGCCTTTAGAGAAACGATGGATGAAGCAACCTGAGCCAAGTTCTGCGTGGCGTCAATCGCAAAGGACGTATTCTCCAGGCACATGGATTCCTGAGAGCGTGTGCTGGTTTTTCGAAACTCTACGAGAAGTTGATTGCGAATGTGCTGAAGTAGTTGTCCCTCTGCAACCCTGACCTTGCGATCCGTGACGTCCAACTGGCTTGAGGCAAGCAGTTCTGCACGAGATGAAAGCTTCGCGTCAATACTTGCTACAGTTTGCCGTACGAACTTGATTCTGCTGGAGGGTGAGTATCCCTTTCGTCGAGCCAGCCAATCCACTAACAAATTCTGTGACAGTTCCGCTGCCGAGGAGCCACCGCTGATACAACTGCCTATCAATGAGGTAACCTCGCCTCGCTTGAGTGCTGGCTGCGACTTCAAAGAAGTGTCGTCGTATCCACGAATTCTCTCATTCAGATCGATTATGCTGTTCGAGAAGGAACAGGCAGTTCCACCTTCTTGAGCAATCGGATAAAGAATCGCTCGCCACCGCCAATGCTTATTAGCGGTCTCGCGAAAGTTGATGCTGAAGCGCGCCAACTCTACGCATTCAAGCATAACTTTTTTGTCTATCTCAATTAGCCGTTCTCTTACGTCCGTTCCTGCTTCAGTCTGTGTCTTCAATTCATCGCCCAACGCCGGACTTGAGATTGCTAACTGAAGCAATGTGAGACAGAAACAGAGATACCGAGAGAATGTCATTGACCACTGTGAAGACAGGATTCCATCTAACTATGGTAGCAGTTTATCCAGCCTCATTCTGATGAACATCTTGATACCTTACGACGGCCAATTCTTCGTCGGCTGTTTTCTAATGCGCATCCACAACTATTTGCTGTTTTGCGAGCGGCTCAAGACTCCTGTCTGGTAACGGCCCGGGACGTCTGTTTTCAGATGCTTTGCTTTTGAGAACGAACACAAATATTATTTTGTCATCACAAATAACTCGATACGCCTCCTATATTTGTAATGCACGATCCTTTGTACATGCTTGTGTGATAGGGTTTACGGGGTTCTATCACCTTGCGCATGTGCCCGTCGCACATCAGTGAAGGTGATTCTGGTCGGAGGAACGAGTTTGAAATACTATGCGAAAAAAATCCACATAGTTCTACTGGCGGTGCTCGTCATGATGTTGCCGTTGCCCGCAAGGTGCGCGGAATCGAAACAACCTAATATCGTCGTCATAATGGGAGACGACATTGGCTGGTTCAACATCGGGGCATATCACCAGGGAATGATGAGTGGTAAGACACCTAATCTCGACAAAATGGCCGCCGAAGGAATGCGGTTTACTGACTACTACGCTGAGGCAAGCTGCACAGCCGGGCGTGCCAACTTCATCACCGGCGAGCTGCCAATACGCACCGGATTGACAACAGTTGGCCAGGCAGGAGCTCCCGTCGGAATTCCGGATCAAGCGGTAACCGTTGCAGCCGCGCTTAAATCAGTGGGCTACACCACCGGGCAGTTCGGCAAGAACCATCTGGGCGATCTCAACAAGTACCTTCCCACAGTGCACGGGTTTGACGAATTTTTTGGCTATCTTTATCACCTGGATGCAATGGAAGACCCGGCACACCCGAACTATCCAGCCGAATTGAAGGCATCTGTCGGACCGCGAAACATGTTGCATTGCTGGGCGACCGATACAGACGATGCGACCGTGCAACCACGCTGGGGCAAAGTCGGACTGCAGAAAATTGAGGACGCAGGAGAGCTGTATCCGAAACGAATGGAAACAGTCGACGATGAGATACTCGATCACACCGTGAGTTTTATGGATAAGGCAAGGAAGGATGGTAAGCCGTTCTTCGTATGGCTAAATCCGACTCGCATGCACATCGTTACACATCTATCGCCTAAATACGAAGCGATGCGCAATGGAAAAAACGGCTGGACCATACAGGAAGCCGGCATGGCACAAATCGACGATATCGTAGGTTCCGTTGGCAAATACTTAAAGGATAACGGTATCGATGACAATACCATTGTCGTCTTTACCACCGACAACGGTGCAGAGAATTTCACCTGGCCCGATGGTGGACAAACACCGTTCGCCGGAGGTAAGGGAACCGCTTTGGAAGGAGGTTTCCGGGTACCAATGATCGTACGTTGGCCCGGCAAGATTCCAGCAGGCAAAGTAGAAAACGGTATCATGTCCGGTTTGGATTGGTTCCCGACTCTGCTTGCTGCGGCAGGCGCTCCCAACATCAAAGAAGAATTCCTGTCAGGCAAGCAAATAGACAATCGCAACTATCGTGTTCACCTCGATGGATATAACCAGATGGATATGCTGACTGGTAAAGGTCCATCAAAACGTAATGAGATCATCTACTTTACTGAGGGTACTCTTGGCGCCATTCGTATCAACGATTACAAATATCGATTTACCGATCAGCCCAACGGCTGGCTTGGTGCCACTGAGAAAGTTGACTGGCCCATTCTATGCAATCTGCGCTTGGATCCCTTCGAGCGTACCGGCATGCCCAACGGTAAAGGCGGTTCGCTTGGTTATTACGATTGGTTTCCCTATCAATTCTGGCGCTTCGTTTTCGTTCAGCAAGAAGTGGGCAAAATTGCACAAACCTTTGTTGAGTATCCGCCCATGCAAAAGGGTGCAAGCTTCAATATGGAAGCTGTAAAGGAAGCTATCATTGAGAAGATAAACTCACATCGTAAATAAACAGTCTGATGACTAAGTCTCGAATGCGTCGATCAATACTGCCTCTTCTGCTCGTTTTGCCTCTAATCGGCATGATGACGTCACCGGTATTCGCTGGCTCGTCCTCGTTTTTGCCGACAGTAGAAAGCAAGCAGCGGGAGCCCCGGCCCAGACCCACAGGAATGGTGTGGATCCGCGGGGGTGAATTCTCCATGGGCAGTGATGATCCGACTAAGGACACCGTATGCGGTGGACGTGAATCAATGCGCGATTCACGTCCCATCCATCGGGTTTATGTAGATGGATTCTGGATGGATCAAACTGAAGTCACCAATGCTCAATTTAGAAAGTTCGTCAAGGCAACCGGCTATCGCACCATAGCCGAAATTGCCCCCACGAAAGAAGAGTTTCCGACTGCCCCTGTGGAGAATCTCAAGGCGGGTTCGACGGTATATACACCGACACCACGCGCGGTTCCACTGAACAATATGTACCAATGGTGGCGTTATCAGCATGGCGCTGACTGGCAGCATCCGGAAGGACCATCGAGCAGCATAAAAGATAAGGACAATTATCCGGTTGTTCAAATATCCTATCCGGATGCAGAAGCGTATGCAAAATGGGCCGGCAAGCGCTTACCAACCGAAGCAGAATGGGAGTTCGCAGCACGCGGAGGGAAAGCAGGACAACGCTATCCCTGGGGAGAAGAACTGCGCCCCTCTGGTAAATGGATGGCTAACATCTATCAGGGTAAATTTCCCGTGAAGGACGCGGGCAGCGATCGATTTACCGGACTGGCACCGGTCGCGCAGTACCCGTCGAACGGCTACGGGCTGTTCGACATGGCGGGCAACGTTTGGGAGTGGTGCAGCGACTGGTATCGCGCCGACTATTACAATCAACTGGCAAAGCAACATCAAGGTGTCGTTCGCAACCCTAAGGGACCCGATACGCCCTGGGACCCATCTGAGCCAACAGAAAAAAAGCGGGTTCACAAAGGAGGCTCATTCCTTTGCACGGACGAATATTGCACACGATACATGACCGGCACTCGCGGCAAAGGTGAGCTCAAGACAGGCGCGAATCATTTAGGATTTCGTTGCGTGAAGGAAGCGCAGAAGTCCGTACGTTGAGCCTCTCGCGATGAGAATCTAGATCACTTTTGAAAGACCGTTTCCAGCACTAAAACTCATTCCAATGCGCATATCAACAGCGATCTTGTTGAATTGCAGCGTGGTTTCACCACTATTGTAATCACAAGTAGCAAGTAAGGTCATAGCCTCAGGAGCTGTTCAATTGTCGATCCAACTGTCGCGAAGATGCCTGTAGAGGCGCGTTCGAACAAAAGCTTCTTCACCAAATTGAACCGGAAAGTTGCTCGTTGTTCGAACTATCTTTGACAAACGCTGGAGCAGGACTCAAGCAGCCGATCCAGTCTAATTTGATTTAACTCCTTCGTCTTCCATGGGGTTTCTACGCAATATCAGAAAATACGGTACAAATTGGTCACATTTCACCAGTACTCTGTAGTTCCTGCGTATCACATTCCAGATGGGTCTTACCACCATGGGACAAAACTACTCTCCTTTCGAATCGTTCGAAAGCGCACCGTCAACAGGTTATCAAAGTGTCGATTTTGGTAATCCAACAACACTTTACCAAGAAGGTTTCGATCGACAGGTTTTCCGAGGCTGAGGTCCGAGACCCTGCCCACCAGGTGGTGGGCCTGAGATCATTCCTCCTCGAATAGTACCGGGACCAGGACCACGTCCATGGCCAGGGGGAGACAACATCGTACCGCCGGGAGACAACCCGCTTCCGCAAGTCGATGTAATCCAGACAATTTATCCGGAGCCCAACAAGTGGGGCGAGGATACTAATCGGTACACTGGAGCTATTCAGAGTTCTCAGTTTGCCTTCAATAATCTAGCAGGAGCTGACGGAAGACCTAGCAACGCACCAGAGAGTGGCGCCGTTCCTAGACCGCCGGATGAAGATAGTCCGTCAGACGGACCGGCACGGACACGTAGTGAAGGTGCTGGCCAGGAACGTTCTATAAATCAGCAGTATCAAGACGTTCTTCGTCAGGCCGCACAAAGAGGTCTGCCAGTCGTGGTCGTGTTCGGTTCGCAATCTGCAAGAGATACAGAAAAGCAGGCGACCGAGACCATAAAGACGAACATGCGTGAAGGCGAAGCGTTGTACTTGTATGTAGATACGGACAAACTCGATCCCAATTCGGATTTAGGTCGCGTCGCAAGACGAAACGATCAGGGAGGACTGGGATTGGGCTCCACTGGTAAGTCGGATCTTGTCTTTACCGGAGTCTATGCCGTCCAGCAGAATCAAGATGGTTCGCTAGGTCTGGGCAATTCTGTCGCAACATTCTGGGGCGGAAGATCCGAGATTTCCACTATCATGCGCGAACAGCTTCAGTATGCAAAGCGCGCCACTCTCAATCTCGGAGGTGGCGGCGATCGTCCGCCGGCACCGCCAGGTCCGCCGTCGGATAATGTGCCGGGCCCGGTCCGTCCGGGTGCAGATGTTCCTCCGCCACAACCCGGTCAGCGACCTGATGCGCCGCCTCCTGGACCACGACCTCAGCCAGAAAGAAGGCCGGATCAAACACCTCCGCCTGGTAATGACAGGCGGCCCGATCAACCACCTCCGGGTGGTGGCAGA